>JBKJMK010000148.1:0-7989 GCA_046596005.1 Usitatibacteraceae bacterium
GGATTTCTAATTTCGCCAGAATCACCGCAGGCCATAGCATAATCGTGAAGGCCACACTTTTAATAAAGTAGCTTCCCAGCATACAACATCGTAGATCGCTATTTGACGGGCTTCTCCGAGAGAAAATGCCTTAAACACCGCACCAATATTAGACTTTAGACAAATTAACTGTCCGCACAATGCCCCTTCCGAAATCCCTCGACGCCTGGCTCGAATACATCTCCCATCAGCACGTCGCAGAAATCGTCATGGGACTCGACCGCGTGCGCGCCGTCTGGGAAAAGATGGGCAAACCACAGGCGCCCATCAACATTACCGTCGGCGGTACCAACGGCAAAGGGTCAACCGGCGCGATGCTGGAATCCATTCTCAGTATCGCGGGATTCAAGACCGGTTTTTATTCCTCACCACATCTCGTCCACTTTAACGAGCGTGTAAGACTCGACGCAAATTCCGTAACTGATGCAGATTTCGTTGCCGCATTCGAAACCGTCGAGGCGGCTCGGTGCTCAATGGTGCCGATCCCGCCGCTCACCTATTTCGAGTATGTGACACTCGCCGCCCTGTCGATGTTTGCGCGTGCAAATCTGGATGTGGCAATTCTTGAGGTGGGCTTGGGTGGAAGGCTGGATGCGGTCAATATTGTCGATGCCGACGTCAGCATTGTGGTGAGTGTCGACCTGGATCACCAGTCTTATCTGGGCAACACAATCGAGAAAATCGGCTTGGAAAAGGCGCACATTTATCGCGCGGGTCGGGCGGCGATTTTTGCTGACGTGAATCCACCGTCAACATTGCTGGCGTACGCTGCGCAGATCGGCGCGGACTTGCGATTGCTGAATCGGGATTTTCGCTATTCGCGGATGGATGGACAGTGGCAATTTTTCGGTCGCGACACTGCACGACATTCGTTGCCGTTTCCGGCCTTGCGCGGCGGCTATCAGTTGAAAAATGCATCGGCCGCGCTCGCCGCATTGGAAACGCTGCACGATAAATTACCGGTGTCGCAAGCACACATCAAGCGCGGCTTGCTTGAAGTGGCATGGCCCGGGCGACTGCAAGTGTTGCCGGGGCGCCCGACCGTGGTGCTTGATGTCGCGCACAATCCGCATGCGGCACGTGCGCTGCACGATGCGCTCGGCACGATGGGTTTTTTTGAGAATACGATTGCGGTGTTTGGCATGCTCGGCGATAAGGACATAGATCAGGTGATTGGGATCATGAAGGACCGCATTGATTTTTGGTGTGTGGCAGGTCTGGAAAAATCGGCAGGCGCGCGTGGGGCCACATCAGAAACGCTGGCACAGAAACTCCTGGCGCATGGTGCGGCGGGCAAGTTTTCACAGCACGTAAGCATCGGCAGCGCGCTTGCTGCTGCGCGGGCCAAGGCCGGGCAGAATGATAGAATTTTGGTGTTTGGATCGTTCTATACGGTTGCGGACGTGCTTAACGCCACCCGTTAGATCCTGGCCGCATCCGCAAGTCCTTCGCTACACAACGGCAATTAGGCGACAACTATATGGCATCGACAAAATCTACTGAACTGAACCCGACCGAAATTGAATTGAAACGTCGCGGGCGACGTCGTCTTATCGGCGCCGCAACCATCGGATTATTGGGGGTGGTTTTTTTGCCGATGATTTTTGATGGCGAACCCAAGCGCAATTCTGCGGGTTCGATACTGAAGTCGCAGGAGATTTCCATTCAGGTGCCGGCAAAGGAGGGTTTACCGCCGCTGCCTGCGCCATCCGCTGTGCCGTCGGCACCCAGGCCGACACCTGCAACGCCAATCAATGCAGAGTCGGCCAAGGAGAGCAAGCAAGCCGCAACGACGGCGACCGAAGCCGACATCCCCGCGCCATCAACGGCGCTGAAAATCTCGCCGGAAAAAGCAAAACCGGCTGCCAAGCCTGCTTTGGCGGTCGTCGACAAACAGGGCTTTGCGGTGCAACTTGGCGTTTTTGGCGACGCCGACAACGCCAATCAGACCATCGCAAAAATGAAGGATGCGAAGCTGCCGGTGTATACCGATAATATTCCGATCAAAAGTGGAACGGCGACGCGTGTCCGCGTTGGGCCATTTACCACACGCGAGAAAGCCGAATCCGCACTTGCGCAAATCAAACTGGCGGGTAGCGACGGCAAGATTGTTCCGTTGCAATAGGTCATGAACGAACTCGATTACGCCATCATCGTTGTGGTGCTGGTGTCAGTGGGCATTGGTGCGTGGCGCGGCTCGATTCGCGAAATCATCAACATCGCCAGTTGGGTGGCGGCATTCATTCTTGCGCACGCCTTTAGTGCTGATTTGGCGCCGTACTTCGCTGACTGGATGGCAGAACCCGTTTACCGGGTCATCGTCGCCTGGATCGTCATCTTTGTCGCAGTGCTGATTTTTGCTTCGTTAATGGCGAGTGTGCTTTCCGAACTCGTGCGAAAATTGGGTTTGAGCGCGTTAGATCGGGTCCTGGGTGCGATGATTGGCTTGCTACGCGGGGCGCTGGTGGTCGTGGTGCTGGCGTTGGCGGCTGGAATGACAAAATTTCCTCAATCTGCCTTGTGGAAAAACGCCGCGTTGACGCCATCTATTGAAGTGGCGGCGCTGTATGCACGGGCGTTGTTGCCACCAAGTCTAGCGGCGAAGATTTTGTATCGCGTGCCGCCCATTGCCAAGACCTGAGGTACGTGGCAACAGCAATCGAGGCAGCTTGATTTAACAGAGGGTTTCACATGTGCGGCATCGTTGGAATCGTTTCGAAAAGTCCGGTAAATCAACTTTTGTATGATGGCCTGACGGTATTACAGCATCGCGGACAGGACGCAGCAGGCATTGTCACGGCCGACGGACGGACGTTTCACATGCACAAAGACAAGGGTTTGGTGCGTGACGTGTTCCGCACCCGCGATATGCGCGAGCTGACCGGCAACATGGGCATCGCCCATTGCCGCTACCCCACCGCAGGCTCGGCGGCGAGCGCGGCCGAATCGCAGCCGTTCTACGTCAATTCACCGTTTGGCATCGTGCTCGGGCATAACGGCAACCTGGTGAATACTGCAGAGTTACAACGCGAACTGTTTCAGGACGACCTGCGTCATGTAAATACCAATTCTGATTCGGAAGTGCTGCTTAATGTGCTGGCGCATGAATTAACCCAGTCGGCGCGCGGGCAGCGCCTGGATCCGGACGCTATTTTTACCGCAGTAGCAGGCGTGCACCGGCGTGCGCGGGGCGCCTACGCCATTGTCGCGATGATCGCTGGTTATGGGTTGCTCGCGTTTCGTGATCCACACGGTATTCGTCCGCTGATTATCGGCAAGCATGAAAGCGAAAATGGCGTCGAATTCATGGTTGCTTCCGAGAGCGTCGCGCTCGATACGCTCGGGTTTGAGATCATGCGCGATGTCGCCCCAGGGGAGGCGATCCTGATCGATACCTCGGGCAATTTCTTCAGTCGGCAATGCGCGGAAAATCCCTCGCTGAATCCGTGTATTTTTGAATACGTCTATCTGGCACGCCCCGACTCTGTCATCGACGGCGTTTCCGTCTATGAAACGCGCGCGTTGATGGGCCGTTCGCTTGCAAACAAGATCAAGCGCGAACACCCGGATATCGAAATTGATGTCGTGATTCCAATCCCCGACACCAGCCGTCCATCTGCGGTCGAGGTTGCACAGGTATTGGGTGTGAAATATCGCGAAGGTTTTATCAAAAATCGCTACATCGGTCGCACGTTCATCATGCCGGGGCAGGAAGAGCGCAAGAGATCGGTGCGGCAAAAGCTCAACGCGATGGCGATTGAGTTCAAAGGCAAGAATGTATTGCTGGTCGACGACTCAATCGTGCGTGGTACGACGTCCAGGGAAATCGTCCAGATGGCGCGCGACTGTGGTGCCAAACGGGTTTACTTTGCGTCTGCGGCGCCGCCGGTAAGATTCCCGAATGTGTACGGTATCGATATGCCGTCGCGCACTGAATTGATCGCGGCAGGCCGTGATGCCAAACAAATTGCCGCAGTAATCGGTGCCGACGAAGTGTTCTACCAGGAGTTGGCTGACTTGATCGAGGATGTGCGTGCCTGCAATCCGCGCATCACGCAGTTTGACGCGTCCTGTTTTGACGGCAATTACATCACTGGCGGCGTGTCGGCGGAATACCTCGCCGGTATTGAGGCCAATCGTATCGAGGGTGAAACTGCCGGGCAGGGTGATGGCAATACGCAGGGACGCGAGGCAAACCAGCTGGACCTCGGTTTCTCGAGAGTCGATTAATGGCGGACAAGCATCAAAAACCAGGTTTCGACACGCTCGCGGTTCGGGCCGGCCAGTTACGCAGTGATTTTCAGGAACAATCCGAAACGTTGTTCCTGACATCCAGCTTCGTTTACAAGAGTGCGGCCGAAGCGGCGCGCAAATTTGCCAATGAGGAACCGGGATATATTTATTCGCGTTTCACTAACCCCACCGTGAGCATGTTTCAGGACCGCCTGGCCGCGCTGGAAGGTGCCGAGGCGTGTGTGGCGACTTCCACCGGTATGGCGGCAATTGCGAGCACGGTGATGGGATTGCTCAAGAGCGGCGACCATATGATTTCCTCTCGTAGCGTGTTTGGTACGGTAGTGCCGCTGTTCGATCAGATTTGCAAAAAATTCGGTGTTGAGACGACTTGGGTTTCTCCATCAAATGTCGATGAATGGCGCGCCGCCATTCGCCCAAACACACGCCTGCTGTTTTGCGAGACACCTTCCAACCCGCTCGCGGAAATTTGCAATATCGCGGCCCTCGCCGGGATTGCACGCGGTGCCGGTGCCGTGTTTGCGGTGGATAACTGCCTGTTGACGCCGGCATTGCAACGGCCACTTGAGCAGGGTGCCGATTTGGTCATCCATTCAGCCACCAAGTATCTCGATGGTCAGGGTAGGGTGCTTGCGGGGGCGGTTTGCGGGTCAAAAAAGCTGATCGAACCCATCTATGGCTTTGTCCGTACCGCTGGGCCTGCCATATCGCCTTTTAACGCCTGGATATGTCTGAAGGGCATGGAGACCTTGCGCATTCGCATGGATGCGCAATCAGCGTCAGCCATGAAACTAGCGCAGTGGCTGGCTGTTAAGGCGGAGGTCGCGAAGGTGCACTACGCCGGGCTGCCATCCCATCCGCAGCACGCACTGGCGCAGCGTCAAGCACTGGCGCAAGGGGCAGTGGTGTCGTTTGAAGTCAAGGGCGGTCGTGACGCGGCATGGCGCGTTATCGATGCGGTGGAAATGATATCGATAACGGCCAACTTGGGCGATACCAAAACAACCATCACCCATCCTGCGACAACGACCCACGCGCGCGTGAGCCAGGCGGAACGCGATGCATCCGGCATTTCGGATGGCTTGCTGCGTGTGGCGGTTGGCCTGGAAAATATTGAAGATATCTGTGCAGATTTGCAGCGTGGTCTGGGCGGGTTGTAGCTGGCGGCTATAGATGTCGACGCAGCTATGTTTCCAGAACCGTTGCGCGCCATTCTGCGCCGATATTGGAAAGGTAGCCGCCAACACTGTGCCAATCCTGCAGCACCCAGCGCACGCAGGACCGACCGCCAAGCAAATGCACGTGCCTGGCGGGACGGTGGGTATGTCCATGTACCATGACCGGACATCCGTAGTCGCGAAATGTCGCTGACACCGCGTCGACATTCACGTCCATGATGGCCTCTGGCTTCATCGATTTTTCAATATCGCTTTGCGAGCGAATAGACTGCGCGAGTGCCACGCGCTCGGCATACGGTTTGGCGAGCACCGCCTTTTGCCATTCAGGGGCTCGAACTTGGCACCGAAACGACTGGTAGGCGACATCGTCGGTACAGAGTGTATCGCCGTGCATCAAAAGCACTGCTGAACTATGCAGGTTGATCAAGGTGGGGTCGGCAAGAATTTCCAGATTGGCTTCGCGAGCAAAGCGTTCCCCGATCAAAAAATCCCGATTACCCTGCATGAAAAAGATTCGCGTACCGCTGGTCGCGAGAACGTTTAAACGCTTCGCTACGTCCATCGCCATTTGATCATGGTCGAGTTGATCATCGCCAATCCAGAATTCGAACAGATCGCCAAGTATGTAGAGTGATTCGGCGGAGGGCGCGGTTTCAGAGATGAACCGATTGAAAATCCGTGTGATCTCCGGTCGTTCTGCACAGAGGTGCAAGTCGGAGATAAAAAAAGTGGGGCGCACGAGTTAACTCAGCACGCCCGCACTGTTGCTGGCAAGCGATTCAACAACGCCGCTAGATGCATTCCGCCTTTTCGATCGTGATGGTTTCCTGCGGCACATCTGTCGGGAACATACCTTTGCCGCCGGTCTTGACCGCCTTCATCTTGTCGACTACGTCCATCCCTTCAACGACCTTGCCGAACACCGCGTAGCCGAAATTGGCCGGACCCGCGTGATTCAGGAAATCGTTATTGGAAACGTTGATGAAGAATTGTGTCGTCGCAGAATCAACCACCCCGGTGCGCGCCATCGCGACCGTGTAGTTGTCGTTCTTGAGACCATTAGCGGCTTCATTCTTGATCGGTGCGTTGGTTGGTTTCTGTACGAGGTCTTTGGTAAAACCGCCGCCCTGAATCATGAATGTGCCGATCACGCGATGGAAAATGGTGCCGTTGTAATGGCCGCTCTCAACATACTTCACAAAATTTTCGGTTGAGATTGGCGCTTTTTCGCTGTTGAGTTCGAGCGTAATTGCGCCCATTGAGGTGGTGAGTTTGACTTTCACTGGGGTTCCTTTGTTATCGGGTTTACAAGATGAAGACTTGGCGGCTGCGGCCTTGGGGATGACTTTGGTGCTGGCATTGGCGGGGTCGGTTGGTTTCTGTGCAAACGCAAAAGTGACGAATAACGATGCACACAAGGCCGCAGATCTGGATATAAGTGAATTATTTAACATGGATGCTCCTGAAGATGTCGGGGTGATTTTGTTGAGGCAGGGAGATATTGAGTTGAATTACGAGGCATTGCCTTCGTAGATAATTTTCCATTGCTCACCGTCGCGCTGCCAGTACTGGCGTTTTTTCATTTTGCTGCTGTTGTTGCTGCTTTTGTAATTCTGATCGAAAGTAACCATGGCCATCGGCAATGCATCCGGTGCGAGCGGATACTCGAACACCGAAAGGTTGGTGATTTCGACATTGATAAAATTCTTGCTCGCGTTGATGCGGCGCTTGTTCTCAGCCCAGTTGCCGAAGTTTTTGCCATCGGCATCGAATTTCTGCGAATAATGTTCGAGGTACTTGTCCATGTCCAGGCTTTCCCAATCGCGCTTCCAGCCAGACAACGAGTCTGATAGCGCCGCCCTCGTGGCAAGCCACTCGTCCGGGGATTGCCACTTAACGCTGGATGCGATGATGATGGGCGTTGCGCCAGGAACGACGTATTGCGCTATCTGGGCAAAATCTTCGTTGGTCAGCACCACGCAGCCATCGCTCGCGCGGGGCGGACGGCTGTAGGTGGTCGATGGAGTGCCGTGGATCCAGATGCCTGAACCAGTTTTCGCGTTGCGCTTGTCCCACTCATTCGGGTAGTTGATCGGGAAAGCACCTGGGCCGTAAAAGTCGATCAGTTTTGAGCGGGCAACGCTTGATGTCACTTGATAGACACCGAGCGGTGTGCGCTGATCTCCCTCACGTTCTTTTACGATTCCATTTTTTCCTACAGAGACGTAATAATCCGCCACATGTTTTGGCGCGCCATCGACATTTTTGTACACATACAACCGTGAGTTTTCACTATCGACGAGCAACACGTGTTGCTGGTCAGGCGCCAACTGCAAAAGGGCGGTAGGCAGGCTGTCGCGCGGCGGTGCATCGAAATAACGTGAAAATCGGGCCTTTGCTTCATGTTTGAGGCTTGCCACTAATTCCGGCTGCGATTTCATGCCAGTGAATGCCGTTGGCGTACCGGCCTTTGCCATCAACAAATCGCCTTTGATCAAGTGGCCGAGACGAAAATTCG
>JBKJMK010000401.1:0-11010 GCA_046596005.1 Usitatibacteraceae bacterium
GTGCATCGATCTTGTTCAACACCACCATGCGTGTTTGCCTTGCTTCTTCGCTTTCCAGCTCCTTTGCGCGTTCACGGAGATTTCGCGCATTACCAAGATAGTCTCTCCAGACCGCGAGGTCAGATTTACCAACGCCTTCGGTGATATCGAGCACCATGACAAGTGCATCGGCATTTGGTACGCGTTCACGGGCAAGCTCCGGTTCCAGAGATAGCGCAGCGAGCCCGGGCGTATCAATGATGACCAGGCCGGCATCGAGCAAGGGATGCGGAAAATTGACGATGGCGTATCGCCAACGCGGCACATCGACCATCGCAGAATCGCCGTCATTCACCGAAACAGGGATGCCCTCACCATGCAGGCCCCACGCCACGGCATCCGTCAGGGAAATTCGTTTGGTTTCGGAAAGGGCTGCGAGCGCACGGGCCGTTGAATCAGGACTGTCCGCTGCAAACAGAACGACGCGCCACTGACTTTCATCGTCGAGCAATTCGGTCAAACGTTTGGGGCTTTCGCGGGTCTCAATCGGCAGAAGTTTCAGGCATGTTTCTACATCGCGATTAAAACGTAATTCGGTTACACAGCGGGTTGACTTACCCGGGCCCGACGGTAGCAACCTGCGTCCGAGATCGGCGAAGAAGAGGCCGTTGATCAATTCCGATTTGCCGCGCGACATCTCGGCCACGAACGTGATGGTTACACGTTCTTCGGCGACCAGCGTGCGGGCGTCCATGAGCGCCGCTTCAAGACTGGGGGTGAGAAATTCGTGCTTGCGCAGGAAATCCAGGATGCGGGAAATCTGGATGTCAAGGCCATGGCGCCAGGATTGCAGCTCGAACAACCGTTCGGTGATTGCGGCTTTGCTCATGTAAGGAAGATATCCATTAGTTAACTATTCTACGTCTGACAGTGCGGGCAAAAATAAGTTGATCGCTGACCCTGGCGAAATGCGCGGATAGGCGTGCTGCAGTTCCGGCACGGCAAGCCTGCGCGATCATAAACGAAGGCGTTTAGCTGAAAAAATCCTGGTTCACCGTTTGCGTGCACGTAATCTCGCAGCGTCGAGCCACCCGCATGTATCGCCGTTTGCAACGTGGTTTTAATGGCATCGGCCAAACGTACTAAACGCGTTTGCGACACCTTGCCCGCTGCACGTTTGGGGTGGATACCGGCGCGGAACAAGGATTCAGACGCATAGATATTGCCGACGCCGACCACGTTCTGACTGTTCATGATGAACTCTTTGATACTCACGCTGCGCCCGCGTGCAGCGGCGCGCAAATGTTCGCCGCCAAAGTCTTCCGACAATGGCTCCGGCCCGAGCGCATTGAGCAGTGCATGCACGGGTAACTTCCCGGGGATCCACAACATCGCGCCGAATCGCCGCGGATCGGTGTAACGAACGGTGTCGCCATTGTCAAATTCAATGTCGAGATGATCATGTTTCTGCGGAGATTGCGAGGCATCGCCCGCGTTGATGACGCGCAAGGATCCGGACATGCCAAGGTGGCTCAAGAGGTAGCCGCGAGTGTTATTTTGAAGGTTGACAGCACGGCAATCCCAAATCAGATATTTTCCGCGTCGGGCAATATCGATGACGGTCTTACCGGTCAACTGCTGGGCGAGTTTTTTTGGAATTGGCCAGCGCAATCGCCGGTCACGCACTGTCACGCTGGCGACGCGCTGTCCCTGCACAGCCGGGAGCAGCCCCAAGCGTGTGGTTTCGACTTCCGGCAATTCGGGCATGGGAACTCGCTGAGAAAACGTCAGTCTGTATTGTAACGACTCTGCCCGTGCGCCGATAAACGTCTATGATACGAGGTGCTATTCTTGGGATCTGTAGTGATTTTTTATTCCTTTCCACCGCCCCCCGCGCTATGAACCTGATCTGTCAAAAATTCCTCGTCCTTGCCTTTGCCGCTGCCGCTTTGCCAGCGTCGGTTGGTCATGCGGCCGCACCTGCGAAAGAGGCAGCCGGTACTGGTGATTCAACCAAGGCCAAAGACGCCGGCCTTACCGATCAGATGCTTTACCAGTATCTGATCTCGGAAATCGCTGGTCAGCGAGGCCGCACCAGCCTGGCATTGAAGGGGATGGTCGATCTGGCGCAGCGCACACGTGATCCGCGGGTCGCGCGGCGCGCAGTGGAAATCGCGTTTCAGGCACGACAGATGGAGGCAGCACTTGAGGCCACCTCGTTGTGGTTGGAGCTTGAGCCGGATTCAATCGTTGCCCGTCAAACGTTAGCCGCAATCACCGGCAATCAAGGTACGCTCGAATCAACCAAATTAAACTTGGTCAACCTGCTTGCGCAGCCTAGACGTACCGCCGGTGTATTGATGCAACTGTCAGGGTTGCTTTCGCGGTTTCCTGATAAACCGGCAGTTGCGGCGGCAGTGGGCGAACTGGCCGCTCCACATCTGGCGCGACCGGAGGCGCATTTTGCAATTGCGCAGGCAAGTTTTATTGCCAGGGACGGCAGGGCCGCACTTGCAGCGATCAATGAGGCGGAGAAGCGCCGCCCGGGTTGGGCGCAGCCAGCAATTTTAAAGGCGCAGATTTTGCGGGAGACATCCGTCGATAGCGCCCGCAATTACCTGAAACAGTATTTGGTTACATACCCGGCAGAAACCGATGTGCGAGTTGCCTACGCCCGATTGCTGGCAGCGGAGAAAGGCTATTTACAAGCGCGCGAAGAATTCCGACTTGCGATGAAAGGTAGGCCAACCGATACCGAAATTCCGTATGCAATTGGTTTACTTTCCCAACAGATTGAGGACTACGCCGATGCGGATACGCAATTCAAACGCGTCCTCGAGCTCAAACCCGGCGACGCCAGTCCGGTCTATTTCAACCTCGGGTTGATTGCCGAGGCACAAAAACGTCCCGCAGACGCCATCGAATGGTACGGCAAGATCAAGAATGGCGACTACTTCGTGACCGCACAATTAAAAACGGCCGCTATTACAGCCAAGCGCGATGGCATGGCGATGGGCCGTAAATTTTTGCAGGATGCGCAAGCTGCACAAGCCGATGCACCGGAAACCCGTATTCAGCTTATTCTTGCCGAAGCCCAACTGTTGCGTGATGCAAAGAATTTTAACGAAGCGTTCGGTGCGTTGTCGGATGCAATCGACAAGAATCCTGGTACAGCCGATCTGCTCTACGACCGCGCGATGGTCGCCGAGAAAATCGACAGGTTTGATGTGGTGGAGGCGGACTTGCGGCGGGTTATAGAGTTAAAGCCTGACCATGCCCATGCCTACAATGCGCTTGGCTACACCTTTGCCGAGCGTAACAAGCGGCTTGATGAGGCGTATGCGCTGGTTCAAAAGGCGCTTAGTCTGTCGCCGGACGACGCTTTCATTCAAGATAGTATGGGCTGGGTGCAGTTCCGCAGCGGCCGATTGGATGATGCACTGGTAACCCTGAAAAAAGCCTATCAAACGCGCCGTGATCCGGAAATTGCGGCACATCTGGGCGAGGTACTTTGGGTAAAGGGCGAGCGAGAGGAAGCGTTGAAGCTGTGGCAGACGGCACTGGCTGAAAATCCGGAAAATGACCTTTTGAAGACCGTGATTGGCAGGTTCAAGCCGTGAATATTTTTCCCCCATTCCAGACAGGCGAACAGCGCCGAGCAAATATGCGGCGCTGTTTTTTCGTGTGCGCGGCTCTTTTGGCGTTGTCCTCGTTGGGAGGGTGCACGACCGCGCAGGTTGCACAAAGCGCAACGCCTATTGGCGACCAACCGTTGGCACAGGATTTTTCGCTCTTTGGCCGTATCAGTGTACGGGTGAACGATAAGATCGATAGCGGACAGATTCGTTGGAGCCGCAGTGCAACTGAAGAGCGAGTCGGGCTATATTCGCCGCTTGGCCCCCAAGTCGCGGAACTTGTAAGCGATAGGCTCGCGCGCGTAGTTACGCTTCGTCAAGGCAAAGAAACAGTGACGGCGGATTCTGTTGCGGCGCTAACACAGACATTTCTTGGCGTTCCACTGGATTTGGATCGCATGGCTGAATGGGTACAGGGATTTGGATTGCGCGAGAATGAAATCACCGAACGGACACTCCCCAATGGCGACGTGTGGCGGGTATCGGCGGAGCGCTATCAGTCGGTTGGCAATTTTCGGTTTGCATCGCGCCTGATTGCTACCCGCGGCGATATCGTGGTTCGACTGGTCATTGACGGTTGGACGCCGCAATGAGCGTTGTTCCGCCGCTTGTGTCGAACACGGCGCTTAGCACGCTCACGTTGTTGGCACCCGCGAAGCTCAACCTCTTTTTGCATGTGATCGGGCGCCGCCCTGATGGCTATCACCTGCTGCAATCGGTGTTTTTATTGCTTGATTTTGGCGACGCAATTAATTTTTCGCGACGAAACGATGGCGTCATTCGGCGGTTGTCGGACCTGCCTGGCGTGAACGAGAACGTTGATTTGGTGGTGCGCGCCGCACAGGCGCTCAAGCGGGAAGCTGCGTACGTTCCAGGAAGTGCCGCGCTAGGTGTCGATATCAACGTCGACAAGAAAATTCCCATGGGCGGCGGGTTGGGCGGCGGTAGTTCAGATGCGGCAACGACGTTGCTGGGGTTAAATCGCCTCTGGAATTTGAACTTTCCACGTGAAAAACTACAGAAAATCGGCTTGGCACTTGGTTCTGACGTACCGTTCTTCGTGTTCGGTTGCAACGCGTTTGTCGAGGGTATTGGCGAACAACTGCAAGTAGTCACGTTGCCAAGCTGGTGGTATTTGGTGTTAACGCCGCCGGTGCAAGTTCCCACGCCAGCTGTTTTTGCGCATCCAGAATTGACAAGGGACACGTTTCCGATCAAAATATTGGACTTTTCGGCGCAGGGGCTGCTCAATACACGTAATGACCTGCAACCCGTTGTTCTGAAGGCGTTTCCGCAAGTATCTCGGTGTTTCGAGGCACTTCAAGCGGTGAGTCAAAAGTCAGTCTTTGGCGTCCGTATGACCGGTTCCGGCGCGTGTGTGTTTGCCGCGTTTGAAATCGAGCAGGATGCACGTGACGCGTTTCGAGTTTTGCAGCCGGAATACAAAGGTTTTATTGCTCAAGGGTTGTCGAGACACCCCTTCAGTTAAGATTTTGGGGAGTCGCCAAGTGGTAAGGCACCGGATTTTGATTCCGGCATTCGTAGGTTCGATCCCTACCTCCCCAGCCAGTTAGTAGTCTCAATGCTCCACACGCGGCGAAAGAAACACTGGCATGGCATTCGATAACATCAGTATTTTCACAGGAAATGCGAACCCCAAGCTCGCCAAAGAAGTTGCGAAGCAGATGGGTACGCAGTTGGGCCGCGCCAAAGTTTCAAAATTCAGCGACGGCGAGGTGATGGTTGAAATAATGGAAAACGTTCGCGGCAAGGACGTATTTATCCTGCAATCGACCTGCGCACCAACCAATGACAACCTGATGGAAATTATGGTGATGGCCGACGCGTTGAAGCGCTCCAGCGCGGCGCGCATCACGGCCGCCATCCCGTATTTTGGATATGCGAGGCAAGATCGGCGTCCGCGCAGTGCAAGGGTGGCGATTTCGGCGAAGGTGGTCGCAAACATGCTCACCGGTGCGGGTGTAGACCGCGTACTGACAATGGATTTGCATGCGGACCAGATACAGGGATTTTTCGACATTCCCGTTGACAACATTTACGCAACACCGATTTTGCTAGGTGATGTGTGGAAGCATGACTATCCGCAGTTGATTGTGGTGTCGCCAGATGTGGGCGGTGTAGTGCGGGCCCGCGCGGTTGCCAAACAGCTCGATGCGGATTTGGCAATCATCGACAAGCGCCGTCCACGGGCGAATGTGTCGATGGTGATGAATATCATCGGCGATGTAGCAGGACGCACGTGCATGATTCTGGACGACATTGTCGACACCGCCGGAACGTTGTCCGAGGCAGCGAAGGCATTGAAAGAGCACGGTGCCACCCGTGTGGTGGCGTACTGTACACACCCGGTGTTATCGGGCCCGGCGATTGAACGTATCGAAAAGTCGGAGATTGACGAGCTCGTAGTGACAGACACGATTCCGCTCGGCCCAAAGGCGGTGGCGTGCACGAAGATTCGCCAGATTGGCACAGCAGAGTTGATCGCCGAAACGATCCGCAGGATCGCAGATGATGATTCGGTCAGTTCGCTGTTTCCTGATTAGCCGGGCTGAAGTAAAAGTTTTGAAGTGCGCCGCAGGTCGATAACCTGCACAGCCATTTGGTCGCGAATGGTTTTTAAATTGGAGCTACACATGAAAATTGCAATCAAAGCAGAAACGCGCAAAGGACAGGGCACCGGAGCGAGCCGCCGCCTGCGTCGCGCGGATAAAGTGCCGGGCATCGTTTACGGCGGCGGCATAGATGCCTCCGTGATCGAACTCGACCACAATAATCTGTACCACAAGCTGAAGCTGGAAGTCTTCCACGCATCGATTCTCGATATGGAACTCGACGGCAAGACCCAGCCGGTATTGTTGCGCGATGTGCAAATGCACGCCTGGAAGCAGATTGTGTTGCACGTTGACTTTCAGCGCGTCGCGGCTGACAAAAAGCTGCACATGAAAGTGCCACTGCACTTCATCAACGCCGATATTGCACCTGGCGTGAAAATATCCAGCGGCATCGTCTCGCACATCATCAACGAACTTCATATTTCCTGTCTGCCGAAAGACCTGCCAGAATTTATCGAGGTCGATCTGAAGGATCTCGCTGCCGGTCACTCATTGCATCTTTCGAGTCTCAAGATGCCAGCCGGTGTGGAATCGGTTGCGTTGAATAAAGGTGACGATCAGTCCGTCGCGACCATCATTATTCCGCGTGCAGTTGCAGCGGAGGCGGATGCGCCACCGGTAGTAGCGGCAGCCGACGTGCCGGCGGCCAACCAAAAAGCTAAAGAGGAGGGGGTTCCCAAGAAAGACGACAAGGCAGGCGGAAAAGACAAGAAATAATCCGCACCATTGTCGCGTTGTATATTCGAATGCCCGCGATCACCGATTGCGGGCATTTTTATTTTACGTCGATCACATTAGATAGATGCCTTCCCCACTCAATAGCACCATCAGGCTGGTCGTAGGGCTCGGTAATCCCGGCCGCGAATACGAACAAACGCGCCACAACGCTGGTTTCTGGTGGGTGGATGTGCTCGCACGCGATTTGGGGGCAGTCTTCAAAAAAGAATCCAAGTTTCATGGTGAGGTCGCAAAGGCAGACGGTGTGTGGTTGTTGAAGCCGATGACATTCATGAATCGCTCCGGTCAAGCGGTGGGTGCCTTGTGCAAGTTTTATCAGATACTACCGAACGAAATTCTGGTTGCACACGATGAAATGGATCTGCCTCCCGGCGGGCTGAAGATGAAAGTCGGTGGTACGGCGGGCAGCAACGGGGTCAAGGATATTGTGTCGCACGTCGGTACGCGTGAATTTTGGCGCTTGCGGATAGGTGTTGGCCATCCGCGTGACATGGCCGAAAAGCTCGGTGGTGACATGTCGCGGGATGAGGTTGTCGATTACGTGTTGCATCGTCCCGATAAAAACGATGTGCGTGCAATTGACGACGCGCTGCAACGTGCGGCGGACGCGTGGCCGATGATCGTCAAAGGTGATATGGAGGGGGCAATGTTAAAGCTGCACACCAAAGAAAAACCCGCGAATGCGGCAATAATTTCCGAAAAGAAAGAACCGAAATGAAGTGTGGAATCGTAGGACTACCCAACGTTGGCAAATCAACGACGTTCAATGCGCTGACCAAAGCCGGCATCGCCGCGGAGAATTATCCGTTCTGCACCATCGAGCCAAATATCGGCATCGTCGAAGTACCCGACCTTCGTTTAGCCCAGTTATCCAGCCTGGTGAAACCGTTGAAAGAAATTCCTGCCATCGTCGAGTTTGTCGATATTGCAGGCCTGGTTGCTGGCGCTTCAAAAGGCGAGGGTCTAGGCAACCAGTTTCTGGCTAATATTCGTGAGACCGACGCGATTTCGCACGTGGTGCGGTGCTTTGAAGACGAGAATGTCATTCATGTGGTTGGCAAGGTCGATCCGCTTTCCGATATCGCCGTCATCGATACTGAATTAGCCCTTGCCGATATGGCCTCGGTAGAAAAGGCCTTGCACAAGGCGCAGAAAAATTCGCGTGCCGGTGACAAGGACGCGATCAAGTTGGTCGCCATTCTTGAACCGATGATGAAGCAGCTAAACGAAGCGATACCAGTGCGCAGCATGGGGCTGGATCGCGATCAGATGGCGCTCATCAAACCGCTTTCCCTCATCACCGCAAAACCGGTGTTGTATGTCGCCAACGTGATCGAAGGCGGCTTTGAAAATAATCCTTTGCTGGATGCCGTAAAAACGCATGCCGCAAAAGAGAATGCGCCAGTCGTCGCCATCTGCGCCAAGATCGAGGCCGAAATCGCCGAGTTAAGCGATGAAGACAAGAAGGTTTTTCTCGACGACATCGGCATGACCCAGCCTGGTCTCGACCGCATGATCAGCGCCGCCTACACGCTACTGGGTCTGGAAACTTATTTCACGGCGGGCGAAAAGGAAGTTCGCGCATGGACGATTCACAAAGGCTCCACCGCGCCGCAAGCTGCGGGCGTGATCCACACCGATTTCGAAAAAGGCTTCATCCGTGCCGAGGTGATTGCGTTTAACGACTACGTCACGTTGGGTGGGGAAGCGAAATCAAAAGAAGCCGGCAAGATGCGCCTTGAAGGCAAGGATTACATCGTCAAGGATGGCGATGTAATGCATTTTCGATTTAACGTTTAGCCTGCATAGTTAAACGTAGATCGCCATCTGGCGGGGTTTCCCGAGCATTTTCTGCCCGCAGCCCATGCCAGTGCAGTGTTTCACCCCTATATCTCTACCTGCGAACCAAGTTCAACCACCCGATTAGAGGGAATCCGGAAGTAATCTGACGCCTTTGCGGCGAGATGCGACATCCAAACGAACAGATGCTCGCGCCACAGCATCATGCCGCCGTTGGGGGTCGCAATCAGCGTTTCGCGATTGATAAAAAAACTGGTGTCCATCATGTCAAAGCTCATCGACTGCAGTCTGCAATCGGTCAGCAGCTTTGGAATGTCCGGCGTTTCCTTGAACCCGAAGTGACCAGTGATTTTCCAAAATCCGTGGTTCATGTTCTCGATCCAGACGTAGTCTTCCTTCGGTACGTAGGGAATATCCTCAACCACGACAGAGAGCACGATCACCCGCTCGTGGAGAACTTTGTTGTGCTTCAGATTGTGTAGCAGCGCGCTGGGCACGCCGTCTGCATTGGTGGTCATAAAAATGCCGGTGCCAGAAACTTTGTGTGGGGAACTGCCGGCGATTGAGTCGACGAACAGTTTCAGCGGCATCGCCCCCTCGTTCGAATGTTTGCGCACGATCTGGCGACCGCGCCACCAGGTGCTCATGACGGTAAACAGGATGACGCCAGTCACCAATGGGAACCAGCCGCCGTCGAGCACCTTGGTCAGGCAGGCGGCGAGAAACATCACATCGTTGCCAACAATAATACCGGTGAGCACCAGGGCAAAGAGCTTATTCCAGCGCCAGATTCGCGTCATGACGACAAACAGCAGGAATGTATCGATCAGCATCGTAATAGTGACGGCGATACCGTAGGCGCTGGCGAGATTACTGGAGTTTTTGAATCCCAGCACCAGCAGCACGATGGCGGTCAGCATGAACCAGTTTACGAAGGGAACGTAAATCTGCCCTTGCTCCCGTTCGCTGGTGTGGCTGATCGCAAAGCGCGGCAGGTAGCCAAGCTGGATAGCCTGCTTGGTCAGACTGAAAGCACCTGAGATCACCGCCTGAGAAGCGATCACCGTTGCTGCCGCCGCCAGAATGATCATCGGCAACAGGCCCCACTCGGGAACCATCATGTAGAACGGGTTTTTCACTGCGGCCGGATTTGTCAGCAACAGCGCGCCTTGGCCGAAGTAGTTCAGTAGTAGTGCAGGCCAGACCAGGAAGAACCAGCCCATCCGAATTGGTCGCTTACCGAAATGTCCCATATCGGCGTACAGCGCCTCGCCGCCAGTTACACAAAGTACCACTGCACCGAGTGTGATGAACGCGGCGAACTTGTGTTCGAACAAAAAGGCAAAGCTGTAATACGGATTGATAGCGGCGAGGACGCTGGGGTACTTGACGATCTGCATCATGCCAAGCAACGCCAATATGGCAAACCACACAATCATGGTTGGTCCGAAAAATCTGCCGATCACCGCAGTGCCGTGACGTTGAATTGCAAACAGGGCAACCAGAATACCGATGGCGATCGGCAGTACGAACTTTTCCAGTCCAGGCGCGTAAAGCGTCAACCCTTCAACAGCTGACAGCACCGAAATTGCAGGTGTGATGATGCCGTCGCCATAAAACATCGCAGCACCGAAAATGCCGAGCGAGGTGACTACCCAGCGCCCGCGTGAGCTGGCGCGAAAGCAACGCTGCGCCAGCGCGGTAAGTGCCAGGATGCCGCCTTCACCGCGATTGTCGGCGCGCATCATGAACACCAGATATTTCACCGTCACCAGGGTCATCAAAGACCAAAACATCAATGACAATATTCCCAGCACGGTAGCTTCGTTGAGCGGAATGCCATGCGCCGGATTGAAGGACTCCTTCATCGCGTAGAGCGGGCTGGTACCAATGTCACCGAAGACGACGCCGATGGCACCGACGGTGAGCGCGCTTAGTTTTTTAGGGGAAGAATCCATGAAGGTAATAGCGACGAGGCTCCCCGACGTCCAGCGGTCAAACAGCAGGAACACGGCGCGGCAGGAGTTGATCGGTTTGATCGTTGGTGAGGTTGGTTGCTCGCAACAGCGTCTTGATGCTGCAATGCGAATTTTAAAATGTCATGTAGGATAGTCCACTTTTTGTTGCGGTGCAATATGTCGCGTCAAGGCAATTTTTGCCTTGGCCCAGCTTGACGAAAAGGGCGCTTCGGGCCATACTTCGCGACTTTTCGGGAACTCAGGAAT
>JBKJMK010000117.1:0-6043 GCA_046596005.1 Usitatibacteraceae bacterium
CCGCAAGTATCCACGGGAGTGGTCCCAGTGCAGGGTCTACCGCTGCCGCGCCTGCCAGCACGGCGAAACTTCCGGAAAGACCGCCGACCACGATATTCAACCAGCTGCGGCGCTTCAGCCATACCGTGTAAACCACGCCATAGAAAAACGCGCCGAGGAAAACAAAGCCGGCTGACACTGGATTGAGCAGCAGCGCGGCAGCCCCCACCGACAACGCCAACAGCAACGCGATCAGCAACAACCAAGCAGGCGTATGCGGGAGTGCACCGGTCACAAATGCGCGGCCACGGGTGCGCGCCATCAGCCGATCACTGTCGTGTTCGTAATACTGGTTGAACGCCCCGGCCGCGCCCGCTGAAACCAGCACCGCCAGTGCGAGTATCAGCACCTTGGCAAGTCCCAGCGCAGGGCCGGGCGTGATCGCCATGCCTACCAGTGCGGTAATCATGATCATGAAGCCGATGCGAAACTTGAACAGTCCCAGCACATCGCGGGCGATGCGCATGATGGCAATGCTGGTTGTGTCTTTTGTATTCACAATTGAATTCATGGTCGTGAGCCTCCTGGCGTTTTATCGTCGCGAGTCGAATGCCTGGGCGCTAGCTCAAGCCCCAAACCTGCGACAGGTATTTCCAGTTGATGAAGTAGTAGAGGATGAACGAAACCAGAAACACCATCGCCAGTACAAACGTTCCAGGGGCTGCAAATCCGGCCGAGCCGTAGCTCTGCGCGACGATCGTGGGCGCGGTTGGCGGGATCGGCGTGAACGTCGCACTCACCGGACCGGTGTCCAGTTTCTTGCCCCACAAGATCGAGCCTACCGTGATGTAGATGTAGATAGCGCCACCCGTGATGGCAGCGATGCCGCCCACCCCAACCAGACCCATCAACAGATAGGCTGCACCCGGCCATTCGTAGGCCATGGCGGCACCACTGAACGCCATATCCCAATGGCGACGCGATACGCCAAGTGTGCCTGCGCCCATCATGACCAGACAGAAGAAATACATTGAGAAGCCGAACAGATACGGCTGCCACCTGGCCAAGCCCGGATTGATCATTTCACGCCGGAATAAAACCGGGATCAGGAAATAGGTCAGGGCCATGAACGACAACGTGGTGCCAATAACGACGGTGGCGTGAAAGTGCCCCGGCACATAGATGGTGTTGTGAATGATCATGTTGAGCTGCTCGGTGCCCATCATCACGCCCGAGATGCCGCCAAGGAAACCAAAGCCGATCAGCGAGATAAACATGCCGGAGAACACCGGATTACCCCAGGGCGCCTTGCGCAGCCATTCGAACAGGCCCTTGTTGAAACCCTTTTTACGTTGCGCCACTTCTATTGCGCCGGGAATCGTCAAGCCGTGAATCATCGAGGCCAGTACGGCGAAATACATGAAGTAGCTGGTGTTGACAACTTTCCATGCGGTACTGACACCAGGATCGGCCAGCAGGTGATGTGCGCTCGCCAGTTGCAGGAACAGGATGTAAAGCAGAAAGGCTCCGCGACTGACGCGCTCCGACATCGGCTTGGCGCCGAATGCGATGGCGGCAATTGCGTACCAGATCGAAATATGTGCGGCGACATTGATCTGCTGCGACGAATGACCAAAGGCCCACCAGATGGTGCGATAAATCAACGGATCAACTGACTCGATGACCCCAATCGATAACAGGAAAGTAGGGATCAGGATGATCGCGCCGGAGGTAATCGTGAAGACGGCAATAATCGCAGCAACAATGGCACCAAATGTCACGAGTGGAACCGAGCCCTGATAAGTTTTATCGCGCTTGGCGATCACCAGCGTGCCAAAGAACACGAAAGTGGCAATCAGCGCGCCGACCGCAAATAGAATCAGCCCCAGATAGAAAGCAGGTGCTGCCATCATCGGCACATACGACGTCATCATGACGCTGGAACTTCCCTGGAACACCGCGACGTTATTCATCACCGCGCCAATCAACATCAACGCGAACGCCGCCCAGGCAACTTTCGGCGTGGCGATTCGACAACGCAACAGCGTGGACGAACAGAAGTACAGTACCGCCACTTCAAAAAAGATGATCCAGTAGATCAGCATATCGATGCCGTGGGCGGTCAGTACCATGTAAAAAGTATCTGCCGCCAGCCAGTGAACCGCCGGCCAGCGGGTGAGCACGATGCCAATCGCCAGTACGCCGCCGACCAGCAGTGCCACCACGGCGGTGACGGCATTCACGATCATCAGTTTTTCAGCTTGGGACTCGAATTGCAGCCCTGAACGAGGGCAGGTCCGGTATGTGGTTGTCGTCATTTTGGCCACCTCATTTGACGTAGAGTCGGCTAACCATCGTGTGATGATTAATGCCACAGAACTCGTTACAGACGATCGAATAGGTGCCCGACTGGTTTGGCGTTATCTTTACTACGTGTTCATAGCCGGGAACGATCTGGATGTTGATATTGACCGGCTGTAGCGAAAACCCGTGGTTGTAGTCCATCGAGGTGAGATGCAGGCGGTAAGTTTTGTCCTTCTCAAGTTCGAGAATCGGCCAGAAGCTCCACAGGCGTGCAATCAGATAAACATCGCTGCCCGCTGGCGGCGCTACCACCGGGATTTTTTCGGCCGTTTCAGTGCGCACGGTGTACTTATCGACCATCGCCTGTGTCTTGATGGAGAACTGTTCCGGTGTCGTTTTGTAGGTTTCGGTCGAGAGGTTTTGTTTCCCCCAGATGTGCCAGCCGACCATCATTGCAAACATGATCAGGCACCAAATCAGCGAAATAACGATCCAGGTACCTTCAACCCTATCCAGTGGATGCTTCCACCACAGTCGTTCGGCCGGCGGCAATATTGCACTCATGATCAGTTCCCTTAGGTAAGCGTGCTTGAAATTGAATCGATTAACGGATGCCTACTTCGCAAGCGGCACAGTCAGGATGTCGATCACACCCCATAGCGTGTAAACGATCATGGGAATCATTACACCGAGAAAAAGCAGAATGAACGGGTTATCCAGCAACTGCTGCATCAGTGGTACTGGCTCGTTGGGATCATCGGCTTGGTGTGGTGTGGCATCGATGTTGTTGTTCTGAGACATGGCGTTCTCCTGGGGAAAGTTCGTCGGAGCCAAGGTAGAAAGCATCGCTCCGGTGCGTGCTCACACTGTAGGGAGATGGGTGCCGGATTTACTTGATGTGCCTTAAGAAAAACACAGTTCCATTGTGATTAACTGGCATCTTGAAAGGGTGGAACCAAGGCTGACACTGCTGTCAAATTAGTCACCCGATAAGTGAGCGATGAGTACGATGAGCAATTTGAATGTGATGAACGAGCCTTACCCCCGCGCCGGTGCGTCGACCGTGTCTACGGTCGCTGCGCCCCGCGCCATTGCGATATGGCTTCTGCTGTGTTGTGCAATGGTGTTTGCCATGGTCGTCGTCGGCGGGGTCACCCGTCTCACCCATTCAGGGCTCTCAATCGTCGAATGGCAACCGTTCATTGGCACACTCCCGCCACTGAATGATGTCGAATGGCAAGCGATGTTTCAGAAGTACCAACTGACGCCGGAATTCAAGTTACGCAATTTCGATATGGGCGTCGCGGAATTCAAGGGAATTTTCTGGTGGGAGTATTTCCATCGCCTCCTGGGGCGGCTGATCGGCGGCGTGTTCTTCGTGCCGTTTGTATATTTTCTGTGGCGGGGCTCGGCACGCGGCACGCTGGCGTGGAAGCTTGGCGGCATATTTCTGCTTGGTGCGTTGCAGGGCGCCATGGGCTGGTATATGGTCAAGAGCGGCCTGGTGGATGAGCCACGCGTAAGCCATCTCCGGCTGACGGCGCATCTGGGCTTGGCTTTCCTTATTTTCGCCGCCCAGTTCTGGGTTGCGCTCGATTTGTTGTCGCCGCGTCGATCCCGGTTGCAGGCGCCAGCGGCACTGGCGCGCTTCTCGCAATGGCTGACCGGCCTGGTATTTCTGATGGTGCTCTCCGGTGGGCTTGTCGCAGGATTGCGTGCGGGGCTTGCCTACAATACGTTCCCGTTGATGCACGGCCACATCGTCCCGCCGGATATGTTCCTGATCGAGCCTTGGTACGCCAATTTCATTGGCAACATGGCCACCGTACAGTTCGATCACCGCATGATCGCGTGGACACTGGCGACGCTGATTCCGCTTCTATGGTGGAAGACCATGAAATCAACGGTGTCACCTGGCGCTCGGCTGGCGGCGCATTGTCTGCTCATGGGGTTGGTGATTCAGTTTTCGCTGGGCGTTGCAACGCTTTTGTTACATGTGCCGGTGGCGCTCGGTGCGGCGCATCAGGGCGGTGCGCTGATTGTATTCGGCGCAGCGCTCGCGCTGATGCACGAACTTTCCTAGACATCATGCGGCACCGTTGTTGCTATTGAACTCTCGTTATTTGGCGCGGCTTGCGGCACACTTTCGCCTCAAACACCGCACCCATTCTTGAGTTTGTCGGCCACAACAGCCTACCCCGCCATTCCATCCGCCCGTCGTGACAGATAAATCGGCGCGTTGCGCCAACCCCAGACGCCGAAGCAAACGAACCAGACGAACGCGGCAAACAAGATGAAGCCGGCGTAGTAAGCCGGGAATACCTCAGCGGCCACGCGCGAAACAGCGACCAATTGAAAGACCAGAAACAACACCCAGGTCACACCATCGGCGGCCAGGGTGCGTCCGGAATGGCCGCAGGTGACGCGCGTGACCATCGCAATCGTGATTGAGGCAAGAAAGCCAATGGAAACGGCATGCATTGGCCCCAGACCCAACACCGCAATGCCGACATATGCCAATAGTGACTGGATCAAAGACAACAGATAGCCGATCGCAAGCCAAACGAAACTCAGGTGCAACATCGCCAATAGCCGGTTCCGAAAACTTTGTACGATTCCCCAGCGCCACACGATGGTGAAGCCGATGAATGCCAGCGGCCCATCGACGATCCATAGCCAGCGCGTTGCGGAAAAGAAATCCAGCAGGCCATGGAGGTATGAGCCGCCGACGAGCGCCGCCAACAGCCACCAAGGTCGCCACAGGAAATTACTGCCCTGCGCACTGGCCGTGAAAAACGGCAGCATGCGATGACACACCGTGCAAAACAGTGGTACCAGGAAACCCCAGATGCCTGCGCTGCGCACGATTGCATGCCACTCTCGCCCAGTTGCGACGCCAAAAATGGCGGCGGCGAGTGTTAGCCCGCCGACGCCCAAACTTAGTTGGACGATGCGTGCGTGTACCTTCTCGAACGCACGGCTCTGTGAGACGAGACGGCTGAATCGGAACCAAAGGATGAATGCAAAGCAGGCGTAAATCGAAAGGGAAAACGCGATGGCACCTTCGCCCAGGAACATGGCCGGGAACCAAGAGAGAAAAGCGCACCCCATGCCGAACCCTGGCAGGAGATAGTGCGAAGTGGGTGCTGGCGCCATTTGTAGCCAGCGCGGTCCGGCGGTGAACGCAAAACCAAAAATAAAGAATGGGAAGAAACCAAAAATCATGACCAACGGGTGCAGATGCGAAGAGATTCCGCGGATGTCAACGCCAATCAGCAGAGGCACGTGACGCAATAGCATGGCGACCAGCCACCACGTACTCGCCGCAAGCACGCCCACTGTGCCAAGGAAGAAAAATAAACGATGCGGTGCGTCGGCAAGGCGACGCATGGAGGGGCTGGCGTTCAATTGCTTGCGCTATGACTTGTCTGGGCCAAACACCGGCGGCGGCAATCCGCGCCGCCTGGCCATCGCGATTCCAAGCGTTTCCAGATCGGCTTTGCTAAACAGGCGCGCGGCAAGCGGGAATAACTGCTGTTCCTCGCGTTCGATATGGCTCGAATAAATGCGCACAAATTCGTTGCAGAGTTGGCTGTCAAGACCGGTCGTTTCTCCCGATTGCAGGCCTTCCAAAGCTTCACGTACTTGCGTCCAGGACGCCTCCATTTCACGATGGTCAACCAACAAGTGCGACACCAGCTCGAAAGCGCGTGCGCGGTCGGATAACGCCTCGGCAGTGCGAAGCAGCTTCGGGAAGAGG
>JBKJMK010000140.1:0-12861 GCA_046596005.1 Usitatibacteraceae bacterium
ATCGACAGCGTGCGTCGGCATTCGCCGATGCATTGCCGGATCGTGATGATCGACGACTGCTCACCTGATGAACGCATCGCGGCGTTATTCACGGCGTTGCAAACGCAAGCGGATGCCCGGATCATGTTGCTGAAAAATGCCTCCAATAGGGGATTTGTCGGGACGGTAAATCGCGGGATGTCATTGAGCAAAAATGACGTGGTACTGCTGAATTCTGACACCATTGTCACATCCGGCTGGCTTGCGAAACTGCAACGCTGCGCAGACTCCGACCGCAGGATCGGCACCATTACACCGTTTTCCAATAATGCGGAAATCTGCTCCTTTCCAGTGTTCTGCCAGAATAATCCACTGGAAGGCGTGGATATTGAAGCCGTCAATCGAGCGATCGAAATGGCCGCGGCGCCGACCTATCCGGATATCCCGACCGCAGTGGGTTTCTGCATGTTCATCCGGCGTGAATTGCTGGATTCGATCGGGCCATTCGATGCGGAAACGTTCGGCCTGGGATATGGCGAAGAGAATGATTTCTGCATGCGGGCAATCGGTGCAGGATTCCGAAATGTATTGTGCGACGACACCTACGTTGCGCACATCGGCAGCCGGTCGTTCGATGCGAAGACCGAATCGCTGAAGGCCCGAAACATGCAACGCCTTCTGGCGAAACATCCAGACTATTTGAATCTGGTCAGGCGCTTTATCGCGGATGATCCGATCGCGCCGATTCGCGCGCGCGCGCAGGCGAAACTTGCGGAGGGACTGGCTAACAATAAAACTCGCGTCGTCAGCATTACTGTCGCTTTCAATCCTGCGCCTATGCGCCTTGCAGAACAGGTGGTGGCTCTGCGCCCGCAAGTGGACCAAATAACCATTGTCGATAACGGGTCAAACCCGTCGGTCAAGGTCCTCTTCACGTTGCCAGAAATTGTCGCATTTATTGGCGAGAAATTGCCCATCAACTTTGTCGAATTACAGGAAAACCAGGGCGTCGCAAGCGGCTTCAACGTCGGCATCGAAGCATCCCGCAAGGCCGGTACCGAATTCGTTTTGCTGCTGGACCAGGATAGTATTCCTGCCGCCGATATGGTGAACAAGCTGGTTGCGGGCTATCGACGGGCCTCTTTGGAGAATGCTGCAAACAGTGTTGCCGCTGTTGGTCCGCGCATTGTCGATTCACGCGATAAGCACGACTATCCTTTCATTCGGCTCGGGTGGATGAGCAATCAACACATTCGCTGTGTTTCCGGTAAACAAAACATTGTGGCCTGCGACTTTTTGATTAGTTCCGGTGCGTTGATCCGGGTTAGCGCATTCGATGAAATTGGCAGATTCGATGATGCACTCTTCATCGATAGTGTCGATCTCGAATGGTGCTGTCGGGCGCGAGCGAGGCAGTTTTCGCTACACGGCGTGTGCGATGCGGAATTGGATCATCGTCTAGGCGATGAACGTCGCGTCGTATTGAATCGAATTCATGTAGTGGTGCATCCGCCGCTGCGCATCTACTACATGACGCGCAATCGAATACGTCTTTACCGGTATCGGCACATGCCGTTGAAATGGAAACTCAAGGATATGCTGCGCATGTCCGCAAAATTCGCAGCGCTCATGTTGTTCGTCGCGCCGCGCTTGGAATACCTGCGCATGACGTTTCTGGCTTTTCGGGATGGTATTGCAAATCGTGGCGGACAATTTATAGATCGCCCCTGATTCGTGCCTTCGCGTTTGCACTGAGTAGTCAATTCAAATGGCGATTTCCTGCGTGCCCGTGAGTGTGTTTCGTTTGAATATGCGACGCCTTACATCGAATCGGCAAGGTATCGGATTCGCGTATTGCCACGACGTGCTAGTTGGCGATAATCCAGGATTGAAATACGGGTCGCCTGCTACAAGCATCCCCTGCCATCTGGCCGTAAAGAGTGCGGTGTCCTCCGCGTGTGCGTCCCAGGCACTCGTACCTCGGGTATAGGACTCGTGATGCACCAATACCGCGAAAGGGCAAAACAACACGCGGTAACCTAGCCTCCCTGCACGGAGACACAGGTCGATATCCCCAAAACCAACGGCAATGTTCTCGTCGAACCCTGATATCTGTTCGAAGACATCCCTGCGCATCAGCAGGCATGCTCCTGTCGTCGCCGTGACCTCATGGTTGACGACAAGTCCTCCGAAATAGCCGGGTTCGAGGCGATCCGCCGGCAGGCGCATGAACTTTCCATAGTGTTCCGCTTTGCCGTACATGCCAACACAAACGCCGGCGTGTTGTATCGTTTCGCGGTCCGGGTAAAGCAATTTTGCGCCGACGATAGCGACTGATGCGCGCTGTCCCAATTCGAGCATGCGCTCAAGCCAGCCAGGGCCGATTGCCTCGATGTCGTTGTTGCAGAAAAGAAAGTGCGAATGAGTGCCATCCAATTGCGACACCGCCCAATTGTTGATCGCTGAAAAATTGAACACTCCTTCATAACGCAGTACACGGACCTCAGGTGTAATCGACGACAAATAAGTAAGCGTGTCGGCGTCGTCGGACTCGTGATCGATGACGATAATTTCATATTCAACATCGAGGACGGTCGCGCGAATGCTCTGAATACATTGTCGCAACAGCTCGCCATGATTCTTGGTGGGGATGACAATGGCAACCTTCAGCCCCAAGTCCAACGTATAGCGCGCATCGAAGAAATTAAAGCCGGCGCCGTCGTTGACGAAGCCTTTCTCTCCGCACCGCGCCAGGTGTCTCTCCAAAACGCTTTTCGATACTTCCATAACCTCATGCATCTTCTGGTGCCCGGCCGAGCTGGCATGCACGCGCCACCGATACAAGATCTCCGGTATATGCACGATAGTCCGTGATTTTTCCGTCGCCCTAAGCACCAGGTCGTAGTCCTGCGAGATACTTAACTTCTCGTCAAAGCCACCGATTTCGCGCAGGAGTTGTGTTCTGAAGCCGGCCAGATGGACGATGTACGGATGGCTACGCAAAAACTCAGGCGAGAACGCGGGCCGGTAAACACACTGGGTAACTGTTGCCGCGTCAGGCGTGACCAGCGCTTCATCCGAGTAGACCACGTCTGGACTATCTTGAAGAATTGATTCGGCAAATCTGAACAGTGCATGCTCTTCAAGCAGGTCATCGTGATCAAGCAACACGACAAATTCACTCGTCACTGTTTCAAGTGCGCTGTTTGAAGCATGGGATACGCCGCGGTTCTCCTTGCCAAAATGCAACTTGATACGCGAGTCTTTTGCGGCGTACTGCTCAAGTATTGCCTTAACGTGCGGCTGATCGGAACCATCGTCGGCGATGCAGAGTTCCCAATGCGGATACAGTTGCGACGTCACCGAATCCAGCATTTCGCGGAGCATCCTTTCGGGCGTGTTGTACGTCGGAACAATGATCGCAATCCGCGGCGTGGAGGTCATCTCGATGATGTGGCGGACAATCTCTGGTTTCACAAACTCGTTGAACGTCTGGCGATATTTTTTCCAGGCATCCGATGGGTTCGAGCCGCTCTGGACACCAACGAGCCCGGTCTTTAACGCAAGTACACCTCCTGTACGCCACATCTTGAAAAGGCTTGTCGCGTTCGACGGCAACGCTGCCGGATCCCGAAGCAACTGCCCGATGCAACGAAAGAGAATCCTGAGTTTGCGCACCGAGTGACCAAGTAAACGAACGGGGAGCGACAATTTCCAACTCGTGGAAGTCAGGAATTCATTGACCCGCACGTTGAGGACATCTATTTGCGTGCGGTTGTTCAATAGCAGGACTTGCTGTTCGGATACTTGGCGCATGACTTCGATAACCTGGTCGCGCAACTGTTTCGACGTCTCGCGTTCCTGTTCAAGCTGGGCTGTGAGTTCCTGACTCGCCTGATTACTCGTCGACAAGTAAAGATTCAGGCTCTTCAGTTCCTTCCACATGCTGGAAATCGTCAGGGACTGCGTGAGTTGAATTTCGTCCTGGGTCACGTCGCTGTCCTTTGTATGCTGGATATGCATCGTCATTTCCAATGGCTTTGTTTCGACGGCTGTCGGCGCGGCCGGTAATACACGATGGTATTCCGCCACCATCGCCTCGGTCGTGTGCGGTTTCCAGTAGTGCAGATTGTCGCGGATATTTTCCAGCGATTGACGATCGACGTTAATTGCGGTCATCGTCTCAAGCAATGCTGCAGTATTGGGCTCATAAAGATAGCCGTTTTGCCGATGTTGTATGCGCTCGAGAAAACTTCCAACTCGTGTTGCTGCGACTGGAACGCCAAGCATCATGAGCTCGGTGAGCGCATAACTGAATGTCTCCGGGACGATGCTCAGCAGCAAGCCCACATGTGGATTGATTGCCGCAACATGGCCCGGCAATTCGTCAATCGTGTAATTGGCGAGAACATGCACGCCGGATCTGGCCTTGAAAATTTTGCCAAGTTCTTTGCAGCCGACCAGATGGACCTCGGCAAATTGCAGGAGCGCATCCAGGCTGCCACGCAAAAGCTCCAGCCCTTTTGGCGCCGATAATTGGCCAAGCACCAGAATCCTCAGCCGTTCACTCGATTGCGGTCTCGGCGTGTCGATCTTTTCAAGCACCTGGCCATAACCATGCGGAATCGTGACGAATGAAACCGCACGAAAGCTTGCGTCAAGGCGAGAAAGATTTTCTTGCACCGACTGGCTCGGAACAATCATCGTCACGTTCGGACGAGCAATGAGCGCAAGGAACTGGTCCCGCACTGCAATGCGTTCACCGGGGAGGAAAGTGACAAATGGATTGAATTTCGGGTTATCGCGATAGCATTGGCTGATGCGTGCTCCGTTGCACCGCTTGCAGACTTCGCCGAAATGAATGTTGATCGCCGGGCAGTAAGGAAAATAGTCGTGATTGACGACAGCGGTAGGCAGATCCGTATTGAGCACGTCCAGCGAATGACCAATTAAGGACGAAACCAGCAGCGCGCTCACGCCATTCTGATTGATGATCTCTGCGAGTGCTTGCCGGTATTCCGGATGCGTCACCACTGTTGCCTGGATCGCGTCTGCAAAATGCCACATGCGGAGCGGCACTTCATCCAAAACGTTCGCGTAGAGAGAGATGCCGCATCCCATAGCGTTGTTCTGCGTAAACGATTTGAGGATCAGATTAGTTCGGCTTGGGTCGGCCAGGCAAAAATCCCGCAGCCAGGTCGCACTGCCGCCGCCGAGATCGTGGATGACGTGCAGTTGAACCGGCAATGCGTTCGTTCCCGGGGTTGCTCTGGTATTAACCGCGTCATTTACGCTGGCAATGGTTTTCAAAATTGGGGCGGGCGCGAAGAAAAATGATGCGGCATGTTAACTCATCCCGCATGACAACGTCGGGGAATGAAGATGTGTTGCTATTCGACATCATGACAAAACTCTAACGCTGGCGCGGACTCTGGAGGCTTTTCGGCCTGGGTACTTCGCCGATGCTAGAGTTTTGCGAGCAATTGCATGTTTCTAAAGCGTACAATGTTCCTGGACTTACAAGTCGGACCGGCGAGCGCGAGTCAGCATGAACTCACTACCAGCAAATATTTCAACAGTCGGGAGAGTCGGCATTGCTATAGGCAGTGATCTTCGCCATGCGTAGATTTCCATGACGATCAACAAACGACACTTGAATGACCGAAATAAACGTTACAAACCCCATCATAAGCCTATCGATAAACGCAGCGCGAGGAAACTCCATTGCGTCATTGCGCGTTCTGGGTGTTGAAACTGTCGATACCAACGACTTGGGCCGAGGTATCCAGGCGTCCGTTTACTTCCCGACGGGATCGCCCGGTGAGTCATTGTGCGCGGGTGTAGACAAGCACTGGATGAATCTGCAATCCGCCGGGAACGATGAAAATGTAGCGGCACGGATTTGCCTCCAACCCTCAAAGGATGAACGCACCGTCACAATTGCTGCATACCCTCAGATGTCTCCGAGTGGCGGTGAACTCTGGGAGAACGAACCGGGCCAACATTTCTGCATCCACACAACGTACGCGTTAGGGCCGTTGCCGGCCGTTCCGTTTCCGGAAGTGGTTCAACTGGTCTATCGATTCCGCGCAAGCCAAAAGCTTCAGTTTAGCCACCTCGTCTGCGATCAAAGAGACAGCCCGACCATCGTACCGCTCATTCCGCTTGCCTTTTTCAAGGCGGACATTTTGAGCCGCCTGTTTGGACTGGATGAGCGCACTGGGCAGTGGCAGGAATATCAGCCGCGCGCGGACACCGTTTACCATCCGTTGCAATACCGACAGCGCGCCATGGCCTGGATGCGGCCGGACTTGGGCTGGGGGGTGGCGCTTCATGGGCCATGGACGCTTTCAGATTCCGCGTCAGACAATTTCACCGCGCAGTCGTTTCCCGATTATCGCGTGAACCAACTCTGCCTCGTTGACCAAAGCCTCAACACCATTAGTCCGTCGCAAGATGAGCAATACGACGCATCGACGCAGAGGACTGCATACCTGATTGTCGGCAATATCAAAACCATCAGCCAAATCATCGACTGCATTGAACGCACATGAGCCAAATTTCTCGTCTCCCCCGCACTGGCGATCTCAAGTCCCTGTCGGGTATTTTTTACGATGAGTTCTTGAGTTCCGGTGAAATTCCGTTGCTCAGGCCCGCGATTTCGCGCGATGCTCTTGCGGGATTGGATCGGGTGTTCTCGTCGGGCTGGATCGGTGAGGGTGAGGAAGTCTATAGATTTGAGGAAGCGCTAGCGGCGGCTCTTGATGTTCGTCATGTCGTGACAGTCAATTCGGGCACATCGGCGATTGACCTGGCCCTTGAATTGCTCAATGTGCAAGCTGGAGATACCGTCATTTCCACATCTTTAACTTGTGCTGCGACCAATATACCGCTGCTTAGGCGCGGCATACGAATCCAATGGGCAGACATCGATGCGCACAGCGCGGTCCTCTCTCCAACCTCGGTCGCGGCCAATATTGATGAACATACTAAAGCTATTGTGACTGTCGATCTGCACGGCGTGCCGAGTCATTATCGCGAACTGCGCAAGATCGCTGATCAATACGGTATTCCGCTTATCGCGGATTGCGCGCAAGCGATCGGCGCAACGTACGCGGGCAAGCAGGCGTCTGCATACGCAGATATTTGTTGCTATAGCTTTCAGTCAGTGAAGACCATCACCACGGCAGACGGCGGTGCAGTCGCTTTTAACAACTCTGATTTCCTAAAGCGTGCAACCAAGCTGCGTTGGTTCGGCATCGATCGCGCTGAAAAAGCGGCATCGCCGACGCCTTGGTTCTCTGACATTGAAGAGGTGGGATTCAAGTACCACATGAACAATGTCATGGCCGCGATTGGACTGAGCAACCTCGTGCATCTCGAGTTGCTCATTGAACATCAGCAGGCGGTCGCCGCTGCCTATGACGCAAGAATTGAATGCAGCGACTGGATTCGAAAACTTGAATACACACCTGCGCAGACACCGTGCTTTACAGTCTACCCAATGCTGGTTTCGGACAGGGATCATTTCGTGCAATACATGCGCTCACACGGAATTGAGGCAAATCCGATTCATCAAGCAAACGACAAGCTGTCCGCGTTCCGCAACAGCGGGCTAACCATTGCTAGCAAGGATGGCGGCCAGGGAATGACCAGGATAGATCCGCATTTGGTCTCCCTGCCGACCGGATATTGGATGGATCAGTCGCGCCTCGACAGAATTGTCGAGACAGTGAACAAATATCGCGGGAAAGGCAGCCTCAATTTCATTTGACAATGTAGGAAAACACTAGCACTAGTGCGGCTATCAGGCCAAAATATCGCCACAAGCCGCGCCAGCGCTAGTGTTTACCATTCTGATTACAGCGACAAAGGCTAGCTATATTTCAAAATCCGGTGCGTACTTCGCAAACCACAACTCCAGCACCGTCAACGCCCAAAGCCGGCCAGCGTGATTGCTGCGCCCCGCACGATGATCCCGAAGTACGCGTTGCAACGCACCGTCCCGGAACAGCCCACGTTTTCCCAGGCCATCTGCACCCAGCGCGTGCTCCATGCGTGGCTTCAATCCGCCGTCCAACCATTGGGTAAGCGGCATCACGAAGCCTTGTTTGGGCCGATAGACGATATCGTGCGGCAGGAATTTCGCGGCGAGTTTTTTCAACAGGTATTTTGTGGTCTTGCCGTTTTGCTTCAACGCCGGATCCAATTGTGCGACGAACTCTACAAACTTGTGGTCCAGATAGGGCACGCGCGCTTCGAGCGAATACGCCATCGTCGCACGGTCAACCTTGGTGAGCAGATCGTCCGGCAACCAAAGACGCATATCCACATTCATGATTTTTTCAAGATAGCTTGATGAATTGCATTGATCAAAAAATGCGGCGGCATAATCGGAAATATGGGTTTTCTGTTGCGAAAGAAGCGCGTCGGAAAACAGGGCAGGGTGGGTCGCGCGGTCGAACAGGTTGGGGATGGTTGCGTAACGGTGCGAAAGTGGCAGGCCCATGGCTTTCAACAGGCGATCCTTTTGCCAGCGCGCGGGCAACTGCGGCACCAGCGCCCGCATAGGAGAATAATCAGCACCTAGCAGGCCGGTAATGTGCTCCTCCTTCACGCGCTTGCCGTAATTGGCGTAGCCGGAAAACAACTCGTCCGCGCCTTCACCTGTGAGCGCGACGGTGACATGCTGGCGTGTAAGTTTGGACAGCAGCATGGTGGGCAACGCCGCCTGATCGCCAAACGGCTCATCGAACACGTCGACCCAATCGTCGAACGCACCGAGCACATCGTCGGGCGTGACCATGAGTGCATGATGGCGGCTGCCGATGTGGCGTGCAACGGCCGCAGCTTGTTCATGCTCGCTTTGAGATGTGTCGAAAGACTTGTCGCTATGCTGGAAGCCAAGATTGAAAGTATCGATCGGTTTACCGGTGATGTCGGTCATCATCGCAGCCACCACGCTTGAATCCACGCCGCCACTTAAAAATGCGCCCAGCGGCACATCGGCCACCAGCATGGACTCCACCGAACGGCGCAATGCCGCCTCCAGTCCGGAAAGTGATTCAGCCTCGTTCCACGCTGGCTTGTTTCGGTATTCAACATGCCAATATTGCCATGTCTTTAACGCGCCATTTGCCAGGCGAAGCGCATGGCCGGCAGGCAATTTGCGGATATGTTTGTATATCGTCAGCGGTGCGGGAATGTACTGGCATTCCAGATACAGGCCCAGGGCATTGAGATCGATTTCCTTTGAGACGCCCGGATGCTCCAGCAGCGCTTTCAGCTCGGACGCAAATACGAACCGCTTGCCGTCCCAGAAATAATGAAATGGTTTCACCCCCAGATGATCGCGCGCGGCAAACAGGGTTTGCGTCTGGGCGTCCCACGTTGCGAAGGCAAACATGCCCTGCAATTTGTCTAAAGCGACATCACCCCATTGGGCAATTGCCTGCAGCGTGACTTCGGTATCGCCTGCGGTACGAAATTTTCGTCCAGTGGCTTCGAGTTGTTCACGCAATGCGCGGTAGTTATAAACCTCGCCGTTAAACACGATGGTATGGCGTCCGTCGGCAGTGGTCATCGGTTGTATGCTCGCCGCGATGTCAATCACGCTGAGGCGCCGGTGACCGAGATGCGCAGGGCCCTGCTGAAAATAGCCCTCTGCGTCCGGCCCGCGGTGGGCAAGACGCCGGTTCATACGCCGTAGAACCTCGCCTGGATCGCGCGTGGCTTCGGAGATGTCAACGAATCCGCTCAGGCCACACATGTCTGGCTATCGGTGGACAGGTGCGTCATGGATGCTGCTGTTTTGATTTTTTGGATGACGCAAAGGATGGCATAGGTCGGTGACGATTAGTCACGAAAAGCGTGATTTTACTTGATCGCGTGAGTCGCCCGTTTGAAGTGAAGCGTAATGCGGGATTGTCACGACGTATGGGACTCCCGGACTACGCTACGTTGCTTCCGTTATGCCAACTAAACCTTCCTTGACGCCGAAATCGCCTTCTTGATAAACGCCTTGCGGTCATTCTGGTCTTCAATTTCATCGGCGATGATGAGGTATAGCTCACCTTCGTCGCGCGCTCTCATTGCGGCTTTTTTGACGATGACGCGTGCAATCGCGCCAATGTGTTGCGCGAGGCGTTTTTCGGCCCGATCGAGAATGCCGATATCGAATCTTGTGGCCGCCAGCTGTGTTGCGATTTCGGTGCGGTCTCCACGCAACGCCTGCGAGGAGGGCGGTCGGATGCGTTCTTTCAGCCGCTGGGTGAATGCGCTGCGCTCCTCGTCGTCGTCGATTTCGCCCGTCACTGCCTTGATCACGCCTTCAATGGAATTGTTATTCTTTGCCGCTTTTCTGACCAGCATGGCAGCCAGCGGCCCGATGCGCTTGGCAAGTTCGCTCTCTATTTCTTTTAGCTGCACAGCGTCGAGCGGTGCGGACGCTGGCGGCATTTCGGCCGCAGGCACTGTTTTAGTATGGCTGCTGGCATCAGCGCCAAGGGCACCCAGTGGCTGCGTGCGATCGTCATCATCCTCCGCAGTCGGAAAGCCACGCAGTCGCGCCAGAAATTTCTCACTCGATTGCGGACGCTGCTGCTCATCGGGCATCAGCGCCCAATCGATGGCAGACAAAAAATCTGCGCTGTAGAGGCTGCGATCACCAACATCGATTGCCAGCGGTTGCGGATCGTTTTTTAGCCGTGCGGTTGCATCTACCGGCTTTTTGCCGGTTACCATCCAATACATCACGCCACCCATTGCGTAGAGGTCTGTCCATGGACCCTGCGCACTCGATTCGCTGTATTGCTCAACCGGCGCATAACCAGGGCTGACGATGGCTGTGAGTTCGCGGTTGCTGGTGGTGGAGCGCGCGGCCCCGAAATCGAGCAATACCGGGGAACCATCCTCGCGGATATAAATATTGCCTGGCTTGACGTCGCGGTGCAGATAATTTGTTCGATGAATGACGCCGAGCCCGTCAATCAGGGGCAACGCGATTCTTTCAATTGTTGACTGGGGCAGGGGACGTCGCGGACGCATCCAATCGGCCAACGCCGCGCCCTGCACAAACTCCATCACCATGTAGGCTGTCGCATTGGCCTGAAAAAACCGCATCACACGGACGATATTGGGATGGCGAAATGTCGCCAGTGTGCGCGCCTCATCCAGAAAGCGCGTGAGTCCCCATTGAAAAGTTTCGCGATTCTCATCGCTGGATGGCCGGATGGAAGTGTCGTCACCACCGCCACCACGTGTGGCGATATCGGAGGGGAAATACTCCTTCAGCGCGACCGGTAAATTAAGGTTCTGGTCAGTGGCAAGATAAGTCAGGCCAAACCCACCGACACCGAGAAGCTTGTCGATCTGGTATTCGTTGATGAGATGTCCATCGGGAAGGCTTTGAACTGTCGTTGCCATAAATGTTTATTGTTATTGCGCGTTACTCATCGATGAGCGAGATCGCCTTCTGCAGGCTACGCCGCATGCGATTAAACGATTTGGCGAGTAGCGCCATCTCGTCACGACCTTTGTCAGGAAACTCCGGTATATCCATATTACCAGTGCTGATTTCATTGGCCGCTTCCGACATGTCGGTAATTGGCCGAACGATCAGCATTGACAGCATCAGGTTGAGAATAACGAACACCACCACAAACACACCGGCGAGCGATGCCATAAAGGTCGCGAACGCACGATCGGCATTTTCAATCGGCAGTGACATTGGCACCGATACCACTTGGGCACCAACGATTTCGTTGAGTTTCCAGCCAAAGCCATTATTTGCGCCGTACTTGGCAATCATCGCTTCAGGTGCTTTGTCGGGCGTGTTGTGACAGGCCAGGCAACCATCCTCAGTGATGCGGATCGGTCGCGCGAGATACAGCGATGGCCCGGTTGCGGAAACGCGCGTGCCACTTATGTCGCTGCGTGCAGTGTCGCTTCGAAAGACATTGACGATGTCAGCTTCCCAGTCCACCGCGCGATCCCTTGGGTTGGTGGGGTTGAGAACCGCCTCCTTATAGTTGTAATCCGCGTATTTTTTGCGCAACCCGTTCATCATTTCGGTCGCCGCGAACGCGGGCACGGTCTGCGGCAGAAATGTGTCCGGCTGATAATCGAGATGCGGGCTCACATGCTTCTGGGTGTAATCGCGCATGGATTGCGTGGCCTCCATGATGAGGCCCGCATTGCGCAGCACCTCATCGCGGGCGTTTTGTTGCAACAGCGTGTACGAAATGTAACCAGTCACCGCGAGGCCCAGGCTGAAGACGGCGAGTAATACGAGGTTGAATTTTGTTCTTAGGCCCATGGGTACACCCTAGTATTCGTTGTAGTTGTGCAGCAATACGGAATTTACGCTATTCCGGATGTTGGTCAAAGCAGTGAAATAGTGATCCGCGTTAATGTGTCAAAGGGCACCCACTTGACCGCGTCACTGTATATGAATACAGTAATACTATTAATGCCACTTTGGCACGCATTCATCTAGTTACCACACAGGTGTCCATTGGCGCTCAAAACCACCCAGCACGAAGCCTCAATACAGCGCGACCAACCCCACAAAGGGCGAGGTGCAGGGCTGAATCTGGAAGGGCGCTTTGAGAAATGGCAGCGGGAAGCGTTTGAAGATGGTTGGGGGGATGAGGAACTGACCGCGTCGAAGCTGAAGACCATCATTTCTCATGAGCATGCGAAAAGCATCATCAACAGCAATGATTCGCCCGACATTCCTTTTCGCTATTCCCTCAATCCCTATCGCGGCTGCGAACACGGTTGCGTTTACTGCTTTGCCCGTCCGACCCATTCCTACCTTGGCCTATCGCCAGGACTGGATTTTGAGACACGCATTTTCGCCAAAGTGAACGCGCCCGAATT
>JBKJMK010000229.1:0-15692 GCA_046596005.1 Usitatibacteraceae bacterium
TGGGCACAAAACTGACTGCGGCTATTGGAATGACGGTCGCGCCAGAGAAGAATGCCAATGAGGACTTTACAATTGATCTGAGTTCCATCACATACTCTTTGTCATCGGCAACCTCAACCCCTGCTCCCCCGCACATTCAACCGCCAATTCATACCCCGCGTCCGCATGTCTCATTACCCCCGTCCCCGGATCATTCCACAACACCCTTTCAATCCGCCTCGCCGCGGTCTCCGTCCCATCGCACACGATCACCACCCCGGCATGCTGCGAAAATCCCATCCCCACCCCGCCACCATGATGCAGCGACACCCAGGTCGCTCCACTCGCGGTGTTCAAAAGCGCATTGAGCAACGGCCAATCCGAAACTGCATCCGAGCCATCTTTCATCGCCTCTGTCTCACGATTGGGCGATGCCACCGAGCCGGAATCCAGATGATCGCGCCCTATCACAATCGGCGCTTTCAATTCACCCGACTTCACCATCTCATTGAACGCAAGCCCCAACCGATGCCGCTGCCCCAAACCAACCCAGCAAATACGCGCTGGCAGGCCCTGAAACGCGATCCGCTCCCGCGCCATATCAAGCCAGTGGTGCAGATGCGCATCGTCAGGAATCAACTCCTTCACTTTCGCATCGGTTTTGTAAATATCATCCGGTTCGCCTGACAGCGCGACCCAGCGGAACGGCCCGATTCCGCGACAAAACAGCGGGCGAATATAGGCTGGCACGAAGCCGGGGAAATCGAAAGCGTTGGCAACGCCTTCGTCTTTGGCAACTTGTCGAATATTGTTGCCGTAATCGAGCGTCGGGATTCCCTGCGCATGCAAATCCAGCATCGCACGCACGTGTACAGCCATCGATTTTCTCGCCTCAACGATGACCTGGTCGGGATCAGTCACGCGTAACGCAATTGCTTTTTCCAAACTCCAACCCGACGGTAGATAGCCATTCAGCGGGTCGTGCGCGGAAGTCTGGTCAGTCACAATATCCGGCCGGAACCTCACGTCACCCGCCTTCACGCGTGTCGCAACCTGCGTAAATACGTCCGCGGCGTTGCCCAGCAAACCAACCGATATCGTATGTCCCCTTTGGTGCGCACCATGAATGATGCCCAGGGCTTCCTCAAGCGACTTCGATTTGACATCGACATAACGGGTGCGCAAGCGCATATCAATGCGCGTCTCATCGCACTCGACTGCCAGCATTGAGGCACCTGCCATGGTCGCCGCCAAAGGCTGCGCGCCGCCCATCCCGCCAAGTCCACCGGTGAGTATCCATTTGCCCTTCATGTTTCCAGCAAAATGCTGGCGACCTATTTCGACAAATGTCTCATAGGTACCCTGCACGATGCCTTGTGAACCAATGTAAATCCACGAGCCGGCGGTCATCTGGCCATACATCATCAGGCCCTTCTGATCGAGTTCATGAAAATGCTCCCAAGTGGCCCAATGTGGCACCAAATTTGAGTTCGCGAGCAGCACACGCGGCGCATCTTCAAAAGTGCGGAACACACCCACCGGTTTGCCGGATTGAATGAGCAGCGTTTCATCTGGTTCAAGCTTCTTGAGCGATTCCAGGATCGCGTCGAAGCACGTCCAGTCGCGCGCCGCGCGACCAATGCCACCGTAAACCACAAGGTCCTCGGGGCGCTCGGCTACATCCGGATCGAGGTTGTTCTGAATCATCCGGTACGCAGCTTCGATCAGCCAGTTTTTGCAGGTAATCGCGGTGCCGCGCGGAGCCCGTATTACTCGGCTGGTATCATGGCGTGAATTGATTGATGGGGCCGAAGGGAGCGCTTGGCGTAACGTCATGGCTACCTCGACAACTACAACAGTTTAATCATCGCAGGCCCGGCGATGCAGCCCCAGATGACGATGACAATGACGCAGCTGAGAAACACGGCGGCGCTGCCGAGGTCCTTGGCGCGTTTGGAAAGATCGTGGTTATCCAGGCTTATACGATCGACGACAGCCTCGATGGCCGAATTGAGCAACTCAACCACCAGTACCAGCAGCAGGGTGGAAATCAGCAACGCCTTTTCGCCAATAGACAGCGGCAGGAAAACGGCGAGTGGAAGCAATACCAGCACCAGAAACAATTCCTGGCGAAAAGCGTGCTCGTATTTGAACGCGGCCGAAAAACCCGCCATCGAATAGAAAAAAGCGCGCCAGATGCGCACCAGACCACTTTTGCTTTTGTATGGGGCGTCCACAATTCCCTCTGTGATTGGGTTGTTTTTGAATGCGAAACTCTAACAAGCATACAATCATTTGCTTTCCATTCCGCCGTGTACAGATGGGCGCAAAGCAGCCGCTATAATGTGCGCTCCTTCATTTCATCCCTCAGTCGCCCCCATATATGCCACGGCCAACCACCACCAATGCGTGGCAATCCCTTGAGAACCTTGCGGCGCAGCGTGATGACGCGTCCAAACAACTTTCAAACCTTTCAGTAGAGGCATGCGGCATCTACGCAGATTTTTCGCGCCAGCATTTGCCGGACGCGGTAGTTGACGCATTATTGGCGCTGGCCAGTCAGCAACAGTTATTGGCCGCTCGCGACGCTCAATTCAACGGTGACGCGATCAATCGTACCGAGAACCAACCGGTTCTCCATACCGCATTGCGATCAAAGCGACCGTTGCGAGTGGATGGTATCGACGTATCCGCCCTGGTTCAACACCAGCTTGAAAAAATGCGGGCGTTTTCAGAGGGAATTCGCAGTGGACGTATCCGCAGTATCACGGAGCAGGCGTTCACGGATGTGGTCGCGATCGGCATCGGCGGCTCATCGTTAGGCCCTCGATTGGCGTGCGAGACACTGGCGCGTTTTGCAGATGGACCTAAATTGCATTTTGTATCGAATATCGATGGTGCGCAATTGGCGGACACGCTGATCGGGCTCAATGCCGCAACCACGCTTTTTTTGGTGACGTCCAAAACCTTTGTGACGGATGAAACCATGACCAATGCGCGAACTGCACAGCGCTGGCATGATAAACACCTGGGCAGTTCGTCAGGAAATGGTGCATCCGGATCGCACTTCGTTGCGATTACTGCAAAACCGGCCGAGGCCAAACGGCAGGGATATTCTGACGATCGTATTTTTCAATTCTGGCCCTGGGTGGGCGGGCGTTTCTCGCTTTGGTCGACAGTGGGCTTGCCCGTCTCGCTGGCCGTTGGCGCCAACAGCTTTGAGGCAATGCTGTCTGGTGCACACGCGATGGATGAACATTTTTGTACTGCACCGCTCGCCACAAACCTGCCGGTAATGCTGGCGCTGGTCGGTATCTGGAATCGCAATTTTTTGAATATCAGCGCTCACGCGCTGCTACCGTATGCGCATCGGCTCAGGAATTTCGCAAAATACGCGCAGCAACTGGAAATGGAATCCAATGGCAAAAGCGTTGACCTTGAGGGCAATAGAATCGATTACGCAACCTGCCCGGTCATCTTCGGTGATGCAGGCACCGATGGACAGCATTCCTTCCACCAATTACTCCATCAGGGCACGGATGTAATTTCATCGGATATTATTCTTGTCGCCCGTGATGAGAGCCAATTCGCCGAGCACCACGATAAACTGCTTGCGAATGGTGTCGCTCAAGCCGACGCGTTGTGGTTCGGTCGGGAGCTCGATGTTGCGCTTCACAGTTACCGTGTCCACAAAGGTGGCCGGCCGGTGACCTTACTGGTGCTTCCGGAACTGGACGCGTTTCAGCTTGGTGCGTTGATCGCATTGTATGAACACAAAGTATTTGTCCAAGGAGTTATTTGGAACATCAATTCGTACGACCAATGGGGTGTGGAACTCGGCAAGGTGATCGCAACGTCGCTGTTACCGCATTTCAAGTCTGATCAATCAGGAACATCGAAAATCCCCGATCATCTGGCAGTGGTAACGGCGTTTATTCAGCGCATGCGCACGACCAAATCGACACCAGCCAATTCAGCGGCATAATATTTCATCATGTCCCAATTCGAGCAACTGCTAAAGGCGCTGGACGAGCCGGTATTCGAAATGGATACTGCTGGTGTTGTCCTGTACTCGACACCTGCACTCGCGGCCTGGACAGACCACGACACCAATTACCTGCTGGCCGACTCGCTTGCGGCACAGGATCGTTCCCGCTTTCAGCAGACCTTGCAGAGAATCGTCGAAGGCAGGACGGCAAGTGCACAGCTGGAAATTACGCTTACCGACGTTGATGGCACATCAAGACTGATTGAATTAAAGCTGGCGGCCAGCGGGCGCGAGGGTGGCAAGACCACAACTATCGTGGGGTGGTTGCGTGACCTCACGATAGAAAAGGCCAGAGAGGCTGCCGCGAATGTGCAAGGATCGCATTTGCTGGATGTGGTCGAGAATATCTCGGACGCCTGCGTGGTTGAAAGCGCCGATGGCTCGGTGGAAATGGTTAACGAGGCATTTTGCGAACTGTTCAATGTCAAGGCCGCGACCCAATCGCTCATCGGCACGCCCTGCTCGGCACTTTTCTCGCAAGCGTCGCAGGTCACGGACAAGCAGGTTGCACCGATTTACTTCCCAATGGATTCCGTCACCGCAGACGAATTCGAGTTTACGTTCACAGACAAACGGCGCGCCAAACAACACTCAATTCCGGTGGCCGGCGAGGATGGTGTCGCGGGCCGTCTGCATATTTTCCGCACCCTGGGTGCAAAGGGCAAGTCGTCGGCAAACGTGACGTCGCTATCGGCCACCGATGCCGCGCAACTGCAACTGATCGAGAAGATTGCCCACGACCTCGCTACCACCGTTGAAGGCGCGGGCAGTGCAATTTATCGCGCAGAACAACTGGAACTTCCGGGCCACGTACTTGAGCAGTTTCGGCGTGTGGAAATGTCGGCACAATCAGCGTTTGCGTCGATTGCCGGCCTGCTCGATTTCTCAAAGCTTGAGACTAGCGAAATTACGCTCGACAGCACTGAATTTCATTTGCGCGAAAGCGTAGCGCACATGCTGGAGAGAATCGTACCGAGCGCGGAGGAGCGCGCGGTACAGTTAAAACTGCGTATCGAGCAGGACGTACCAGAGCACATGACCGGCGACGGTGCACGCATGATGCTCTGCCTGCGCAATTTACTAGAGTGCGCAATGCCACCAATTCTTGATCGCGTATCGGGGACGGAAATTTCGCTCGCGATCGAACCAGAATACTCGGCAGATAATTTGATTCATATAAGTTTCAGCGTGGTACAAACGATTCCGAAGGGATTCGTGCGACCGAAAGTAATTAACCCTGCCGCCATGATGCAGCTCTCGCTTGCCCGCCAGATTGTCAGGGCGATGCATGGAAATGCCACCGGTAAAGCAGGCGGCAAAGTCGATATCAAGGAACGCAAGGAAACAACCACCTGGCAATTCACCGCGGCTTTCCCCTACCGGACCGCCAAGGAACCACGGACGCGTCCAACATTTGTGACCCTGACCGGCATGCGAGTGCTGATCGTGAGCAGTGATATTGAACAACGCAAACAACTCGCAGAACTCGCGCGCAGTTGGCGCATGTTGCCGCACGAAGCCGATAACGCGTCAATGGCACTATATCTATTGTCGCGTGCAGCAGATGAAGATGATGTTATTCCACTGGTGATTACTTCAAACCAATTACCGGTACAGGATGGCTTCCTGCTCGCGTTTCGTATCAAACACAACGTCAAATTGAAGCAGACGGCCGTGGTAATGCTGGCGACGGCAGGCAAGCCCGGTGACGCGATCGCATGCCGCGAAAGTGGAATCAGTGCTTACCTGCGCCAGCCAATCAGCGCCAACCGGCTCAACGAAGCGCTGTCGGCGGTGATGGGCGCGCAGGACGACGACAGCGAATCCACATCCACACTGATTACCCGTCATTCATTGCGCGAAGCAAAGGCAGGTACGGTACTGGTTATAGATTCGGATCGCGAACACGCCATGGCCGCAGCAATGGCGTTGAAGAGAGTCGGCTACCGGATCAGTACGGCCGATAGCGCCACCGTGGCGTACATCGAAATGGAACAAGACAAATACGATGTCATCATCATCGACCCGAGTACGCCCGGCTTTGCCGAAATGGGTATTGAATCCATTCCCGATGCGCTGCGCGCAAAGCTGCCGCCGGATTCGCCCAACATACCGATATTGCTGGCATTGGCCGAGGACATGTCATCGGTCGAATACGGCTATAGCGGCACACTGGTGAAGCCCTACGACAAAGACGAATTGGTCGCGCAGATTGCAAAGCACATGCCGCAGAAAGCGGTTTAAGGAATGTCCAGCCATGCCCTGCGCGGTGCGGCACTCACCTTTCGCGCCGATCCTTTCCTGGTGGGAAGCGAAGCCGCCATGCATTACGAATCCGACGCGCTGGTGGTACTGGAAGACGGCTACATCAAGGCATTTGGCCCGTATGCCGCGCTGAAAAATTCGCTTGCGTTTGAAACGCCCGTAACCACCTACACCGATGCCCTGATCATGCCGGGTTTCATTGATCTGCACGTGCACTACCCGCAAACGCAGATTATCGGTGCCTACGGCAAGCAGCTGATCGACTGGCTGAACCGCTATACGTTTCCGGCAGAGTGCCAGTTCGCCGATATCGATCACGCGCGTGAGGTCTCAACGCTGTTTCTCGATGAGTGTCTGCGTGTTGGCACCACCACGGCGATGGTGTATGGCACTGTGCATGCCCATTCGGTGGATGTGTTTTTCACTGAGGCCGAGCGGCGTGGTTTGCGCATGATCGCCGGAAAAGTGATGATGGATCGCAACGCGCCTGCGGCACTTCTGGACACCGCGCAAACCGGGTATGACCAATCCAAAGCCCTGCTGGAAAAGTGGCATGGTGTCGGGCGCCTGGGCTATGCGATCACCCCGCGATTCGCGCCGACTTCATCGCCGGCGCAACTGGAAATGGCCGGTGCGCTATGGCGTGAGTTCCCACAAACGCACATGCAAACGCACATCTCGGAAAACACTGACGAAGTTGCCTGGGTACACGAACTCTTTCCTGATCGCACCAACTATCTGGATGTATACGATCACTACGGACTGGTGGGCAAGCGCGCCGTATTCGGCCACGGCATACATCTTGATGAAGTCGAGTGGCAACGCTTGCATGAGACCGGTGCGGCCGTCGCGCATTGTCCAACATCGAATGAATTTCTCGGCAGTGGACTATTCCGTTTCGACAATGCCAAGAAAAAATCCCGGCCGGTTCGGGTTGGACTCGGCACCGACGTCGGTGCCGGCACCTGCCTTTCACCATTGCGCACGATGGGTGAGGCCTACAAAATCGGCGAACTTTGCGGCAATTCGCTGTGTGCAGCCGACGCCTATTTTTTGGCCACCCGCGGTGCGGCAGAATCGCTCTACCTCGAAGACAAGATCGGCTCCATCGCACCCGGCATGGAAGCCGATTTGGTGGTACTCGATCTCAAATCGACACCGTTGATCGAATTCCGGATGAAATTTTGCAAGTCGATTGATGAAGTGTTGGCAGTGCAGATGACGATGGCGGATGATCGGGCGACGAAAGCGGTATATGTGGCGGGAAAGTTGGCGTTCCAGCGTGGCTAGATCGGCTTGCCTGTTCACCTGACGCGCATACGAGCGGCAACTATAAAATTCTCTGCAAATGTCGTTGCCGCGCCGTTTGTGACGATGATGCAGAAAACAAGTAGCTTAGCGCGCGGTAAGCAATGCATCGGCAAGCTCTGCGAAGCCCGCACCAGATCTTGCCTCAGTGACATACGCTGGCCTCATTGACATCATGTCCAGAAAGTTCCTCACGTTCGCAACACCTACCGAGTGCGGAAAGTAGGCGAACATCGGTTCATCGTTCGGCGAATCGCCAACGAAGACAAATTCATTCTTGTGCAGATCGAGATTGATGCCGTACCGTTCCTGCATCAATAATTTTGTCGTCGAGAGTTTGTCGTAGCCGCCGAACCAGCCGTTGACGTGAATGGAACTGATCTTGGCGGTAAGGCCTGCGGATTCCATGATGGCCTTGATGCGCGCAATTTCCTCGCGCGGCAACGCTGGAACGTCTTCACAAAAATCGATGGCGATATCAGCTTCGCGGTAATTTTGATCGGATGCGAGGGCACTGCCGGGGACTTCGCGAAGAATTCGTTCGGCAATTCTCGTTAATCGTTGGCGGCCGGCCTGGCGCTCTGCTGTTGATTTCACGAATCGTTGGGCGAGTTTTTTCCCAACGCGGTCAAAGTAGAAATAAAACGCGCCGTTTTCGCCGACCACGCCATCCACCGGCCACATGCGCGCGATGTGATCACACCAACCCGCGGGACGACCGGTGATAGGCACGACAATGAATCCGGCGGTCTTGAGCGCATCGACAGCGGCGTAGGCGGCAGCAGTGAGATGCCCATCAGTGGTCAGGGTATCGTCAATATCAAATAACACGCCTCTAATACTGGCGCGGCTTTCAGAGGTAAATTCTTCCAGAGGCCGCATGGATGCTGGTTCTGCGTGCATGTTACTTATTTTACGATTGCCGCAACACGTGCTTCAATGAACTTACCCGCCCGCTCCCGCTCAGCCGCATCCATATGTAAACCACACTTGGTGCGACGCCACAGGATGTCATCGGGTCTTCTCGCCCATTCTTCATTGACGCAGTAATCAATTTCGCGCTCACTTAGCAGCGTCGAGCCTGCGCCAAACAACTCGCCCAGATCCGCCATTGAACGCACACCTTTGAGCAAACGCTCAGTGAGCGAGCCGTGACGTCGAACCAGGCGGCTCAAATAATCAATGGGTAGTGAAGGAAATTTTTTGATCAACGAATGCGTCACATCCTGAAGTGAAACGAGGTCACCGCCAGGCAGAGGTTCCGCGCCGGTCCATCCCTGCGAGAGCTGCGGATAGTACGTCCTTAACTCTTCGAGCGCGTGTTCAGCAAGGCGACGGTAAGTGGTGATCTTGCCGCCGAAGATCGATAACAACGGAAGCTTGCCGTCCTGATGGTCGGTCTTCAAGACGTAATCGCGGGTGATCTCGGAAGGGTTGTCGGCACCGTCGTCGTATAAGGGCCGCACACCGGCGTAACTCCAAACCACGTCTGCTTCGTGCAACGGTTTGACAAGAAACCGATTGGCGGCGCGAATCAAATAGCCAATCTCGGCCTTGGATATTTGATGGCCTTCGTCGACCGAATCGACATAAACGTCGGTAGTGCCGATCAGGCTGAATTTTTCCTCAAACGGAATAATGAAGACAACCCGCTTGTCGTCGTTTTGCAGGATGTATGCGTGTGGCTGATCGTGTACGCGCGGCACGACGATATGGCTGCCCTTCACCAGCTTTGCGGTGGCGCGCATCGGTACGTGCAAGGCGTTGTCCAGCAGCTGCTTCACCCATGGGCCCGCAGCATTAACGATGCCGCGCGCACTAACCGTCGACTCAACGCCGGTATCAGCGTCGCGCAGTACGATTTGCCAAACGTTTCCGCTGCGTTTGCCACCCACGACGCGGGTACGGGTGCGTAATTGCGCGCCATGTTCTCGCGCGGAGATTGCATTCAATACCGTGAGACGTGCATCATCGACGCGTGCGTCGGAATAGAAAAAGCCGCGCCGAATGGCGGGCTTCAACCCGGCGCTGTAGGTCGCATCAGGAAACATGACGGTACGCGAGCCGGGCAAGGAAATTTTTCCGCCAATGTGGTCGTACATAAATAAACCAATACGAATCATCCATGCCGGTCGCATGTGTTTGTCGTGCGGCAGAATGAATTCAAGCGGATGGATGATGTGCGGCGCAATTTTCAGCAACACCTCGCGTTCCTGCAACGCTTCGCGTACGAGCCGAAATTCATACTGCTCCAGATAGCGCAGCCCGCCGTGAATAAGCTTTGAGCTCCATGAGCTGGTGGCCGAAGCGAGGTCGTCCTGTTCCAGGAGCAATACATTCAAACCTCGTCCTGCGGCGTCTCGTGCGATGCCGCAGCCATTGATGCCACCGCCGACAATGGCGAGATCGTAGACGTGCTCGGTCATGCCGCCATCCCCGGCAGACGATGACGGAATTTGTCCAGCCATAACAACGAAAACGCTGACTTGGTATCGGTGATTTGCCCCGCTCCCACCATTTCAACCGCCTCATCGAGCGACATCGTGAACACTTCCAGAAACTCGCCTTGGTCGCGCTGGTGGCCCACCTGCGTGAGTTGCCTTGCAACATGGAGTTCGATGACTTCGTTGGAGTAGCCGATACCGGCATGCAGGGTTGCAGCGTGATGCCAATGTGCGGCGGTATGTCCCGTTTCCTCAAGCAACTCGCGTCGCGCAGTCTCCGCGTGGGGCTCGCCAATATCGATTTTCCCGGCAGGCAGTTCAATAAAATGTCGGCGCACAGGGTAACGGAACTGATGCTCGAAGAGCAGGGTGTCGTCGTCGATGAAGGCCGCGATGATCACCGCGCCGGGATGCAACACATATTCACGCCATGATTCGCCGCCATCTGGCAGTCGCACGCGGTCGAGATTGACACGAATCATCTTCCCCTCCAGCACGCGTTCACTGGAAAGCGTGGTTTCGGTCAGATCCGCAAAATCAGAAAGAGACCTGGATGGCATTCAGGCATGCCGTCATCAAGGCGCTTGGAAATAGTCCCAACGCCAACAGCGCAAACGCATTGATGACCAGTAATCCGCGCATGTCCGCCGACGCCGCAATGGGCGACGTATCAATCGGCCCGTCGAAATACATGAGTTTGATAATCCGCAGATAGTAGAAAGCACCGATCACACTCATCAACACCGCGAACACCACCAGCCACGTGTATCCGGCGTTTAACGCGCCTTCAAGAACGGCCAGCTTTGCCCAAAAACCAAGGAACGGAGGGATACCCGCCATAGAGAAAACGATGAACAACATCATCAGCGCATACATTGGCGAACGTTGATTGAGGCCCTTAAAATCATCGATATTGTCGGCTTCAAATCCTGCCCGCGACAACAGCATGATCATGCCGAATGCGCCAGCCGTCATCAGCACATAGGTAATGACGTAGAACATAGCCGATGCATAGCCGCTTTTGGTGCCCGCCAGAATACCCAGCAACAGGAAGCCCATATGCGAAATCGTCGAATATGCCAGCATGCGTTTAAGATTGGTCTGCGCGATGGCGACGATGTTGCCCAGCGCCATCGATAGCACAGAAAGGATGACGAGCATGCCCTGCCAGTCGCCGGTCGCCCCGCCGAGTGAATCGGCGAGTATGCGCATGATGAAACCAAAGGCGGCAAGTTTGGGTGCTGAACCGATGAACAACGTCATTGCCGTCGGCGCCCCGTGATATACATCAGGCACCCACATGTGAAAGGGCACGACACCGAGCTTGAATGCGAGTCCGGACACCACAAACACGAGGCCGAACATGATCAGCGGGTCGATGGCGCGACTGGCACTGATGATGGATGCGACCTTGCTGACATCGAGCGACCCGGTGGCACCATAAATCATCGACAAGCCGTAAAGCAGCAGACCCGACGCGAGCGCGCCAAGGATAAAATACTTCATCGCGGCCTCGGTCGATGTTGCCGAATCGCGATTCAGTGCCACCATCGCGTAGCTCGAAAGCGCCAATAACTCGAGCCCCAGATAGAGACAGATGAAGTGATTGGCGGACACCATGATCATCATGCCAAGGGTGGCAAATAAAATCAGGGTAATAAATTCCCCTGTGAAAAGCTTGCGCGCGGAGAGATAGGCCCGGCTGTAAACGATGACCATCGCCACCGAAATTGCGATTGCGAACTTCAACATGGTGGCCATGCCGTCAATGACCAGCATACCGTTGAAGGCCAGGCGCGGTGCGGCCCAGGGGTTGCCAAGACCATAGAGGCCGAATGCTACCAACGCTAACGTGCCCACAGAGAGAATGAACAAGCGCCCTTCGCGTTGTTCCGCTTTTGTGAAAAGGTCAACCACCATCACCACGCACGTCAAGATGAGCAGAAAAATCTCCGGTGTGGCGAGGGCAATGTTGAGGCTGGGCGGCGACATGTTTTCCAATTTTCCTAATTCAATTTGCCGATGGCGACGTGCCTGAGCAGTGCGTCGACTGACACATGCATCACATCGGTAAACGGTTTGGGATACAAGCCCATGATCATCACGGCGGCAGCCAACAAACTCAAAAACAGCATTTCGCGCGAATTTATGTCAGTGAGATTGCGAACTTGATCATTCGCAACCTCGCCAAAGATGACGCGTTTGACCATCCACAAGGTATACGCGGCACCAATAATCAGGGTGATTGCGGCGCCAAAGGCATACCAGAAATTTACTTTGATCGCCCCCAGAATCACCATGAACTCCCCGACAAAACCAGAAGTCGCGGGCAACCCTGAGTTGGCCATTGCGAACAGCACCGCGAAGAACGCGAATTTTGGCATCGTGTTCACGACACCACCATAAGCGGAAATTTCACGGGAATGCACGCGGTCATAGAGCACGCCAATGCAGAGGAACATCGCCGCCGAAATGAAGCCATGCGAAACCATCTGCACAAGACCGCCTTCCATTCCCTGTGAATTGAAAATAAAAAATCCGAGTGTGACAAAGCCCATGTGTGAAATTGACGAATATGCCACCAGCTTCTTCATATCGGTCTGGGCGAGCGCCACCAAACCGATGTAGACCACGGCGATTAGCGACAACGCAATAACGAATCCGGAGAAGGCGTGGCTCGCATCGGGGGTAATCGGCAGGATAAACCGCAGGAAACCATACGCGCCGATTTTCAATGTGATCGCCGCCAGTACCACCGAGCCACCAGTGGGTGCTTCCACGTGCGCATCAGGCAGCCACGTGTGCACTGGCCACATCGGCACCTTGACCGCGAATGAGGCGAAGAAGGCGACGAACAGTAATTTCTGCACATCAAGAGTTAACGGCACCTTGTGGAAATCAAAAATATCAAAGCTGCCATTGGTGACGTTGTAAAGATAAATAAACGCTGCGAGCATCAACAGCGAACCCAGCAGGGTATACAAGAAAAACTTGACCGCAGCATAAACGCGTCGCGGCCCGCCCCACACGCCGATGATGAGAAACATCGGGATCAGCATCGCCTCAAAGAACAGATAAAACAGAATGGCATCGGTTGCGGCAAATACACCGTTGATGAGCCCTGACATGATCAGGAACGCGGCAAGATATTGTGAAACTTTCTCCTGAATCACTTCCCACGCGGCAATGAGGACGAGTACGGTTGTGAAACTGTTCAACAAGATGAACAGCATCGAAAGACCATCCACGCCGAGCGCGTAATTGATATTGAAACGCGTGACCCACGGTGCGATCTCGCGAAACTGCATCGCGGCAGTGCCGTTGTCAAACCCGGCCCACAAGGGAATCGCGGCCACCAGACCGAGCAGGCTACCGACGAGCGCAGTCCATCTTGCGACGTTCTTTTGTTGCTCGCCGCCAAGTAACAAGGTGAGGACACCGACAATGATCGGAATCCAGATAGTCAGACTTAAAATGTAGGCGCCGCTTTGCATAATTTTTTAGTTAAATTCGAATCGATCAGCGCAGCTTCAAGAACACCAGTGTGAGGAAACCAAACACGCCGAGAATCATCGTGAATGCGTAGGTGTACAGGTAGCCCGTCTGCATCTTGCGCGAAACACTGGAGAACCAGCCGATGAGTTTGGCGGTACCGTTGACCATGATGCCGTCGATGACGGTCACGTCGCCGAATTTCCAGAGGCCTTGCCCGAGCCTGCGTGCACCGGCGGCGAAGAACCAGTCGTTAAAACGATCAAATCCGTATTTTTCCTCGAGAATTTTTACCGGCAGCGCAAGCGCTGTGCGGATTTTCCCAGGCAGTTCCGGCTTGGCGATATAGCAAACCCACGCAGTAGCAGCACCAGCCAGCGCGAGCCAGAAAGGAGGTGCCGTGAAGCCGTGCAGAATCATCGGCCACCAGCCGTGAAAATCTTTTTTCAGCTCAATCATCGTTTCGGACTGTTTAATCGCCTCGCCGAAAAAGCTGCCAAATAACATCGGCTCGATTGTCAGCATGCCAATGAACAACGACGGCACCGCGAGCAGAATCAGCGGCAACGTGACCACCCATCCGGGTTCACGCGGCTTTTCGCCAGAGGCCAGGCCGTGATGTTCGTGATCGTCGTGTGCAGTCTCGTGGTGATCCACGTCGTGAACATGATGAGCATGGTTGTGGTCCGAAAATCGTTCCTTGCCATGAAAGGTGAAAAATACCAAACGGAAAGAATACAAACCACCGATGAAGACGCCGCCCAGCGCGGCAAGGTAGGCGATGGCGTGGCCGGGCGTTTGCGAAGCATGGATCGCTTCGATGATCGAGTCTTTGGAAAAAAATCCGGCGAATGGCGGAAAGCCCGCATTCGCAAGTGCCCCAATGAGCACCGTGAGATAAGTGATCGGCAGGTATTTGCGCAGTCCGCCCATCTTGCGCATGTCCTGCTCGTGATGCATCGCGATAATCACCGAGCCGGCACCGAGAAACAACACCGCTTTGAAGAACGCGTGTGTCATCAGATGAAAGATGCCAGCCGAATATGCACCCGCACCGAGCGCCATGGTCATGTAGCCCAACTGCGACAGCGTTGAGTACGCCACCACGCGTTTGATGTCGTATTGCACGATGGCAATCAAGGCCATGAAAAACGCCGTGATCGCACCGATGATAAGTACAAACGAAAGTGCTGCCTGCGACATTTCAAATAGCGGCGACATGCGCGCGACCATGAAAATACCTGCCGTCACCATGGTGGCCGCATGAATAAGCGCCGAGATCGGCGTCGGGCCTTCCATCGAATCTGGCAGCCACACATGCAGTGGAAACTGTGCCGATTTACCCATCGCGCCAATGAAAAGACAAATACAGATGACCGTCAGCAACGACCATGAAGTATCGGGCAGCAAAGTCACCATCGTGTCTTTGAACACTGGCGCGGCATTGAAGGCAGTGGCGTAATCGAGCGTGCCCATGTACGCGAACACCAAACCGATGCCCAACAGGAAACCAAAGTCACCGACGCGATTGACGAGAAACGCTTTCAGATTTGCGTAGATGGCGGTCGGCCGCTTGTACCAGAAGCCGATCAACAAATATGAGACCAGACCCACTGCCTCCCAGCCGAAGAACAGCTGCAGCAGGTTGTTGCTCATCACCAGCATCAACATGCTGAACGTGAACAGCGAGATATAGCTGAAGAAGCGCTGATAGCCGGCGTCTTCCTCCATATAGCCGATCGTATAGATATGGACCATCAGCGAGACGAAGGTGATGACGAACATCATCATCGCGTTCATGTCATCGATCAGGAAGCCAACCTCCATCTTCAGATCGCCGACGACCATCCATTCATAGATTGTCGCGTTGAATCGCGCGCCGTCGAAGGCGACCGAATACAGCGTCATCGCCGAGATGATGAACGCAATCAATACGCCAAGGATCGTGAAGACATGCGAACCGCGGCGACCGACCAGCTTGCCGGCGAGGCCGGCGATCAGGGCGCCGGCAAGCGGTGCCAGCGGCACCACCAACAGCCTGAAGGGCTGATCTCCGATACCCATGGCCACAGAACTTTCCCAGAACATGCTGTTGGTGGTGCCGCTGGCACCGCTTGCTGGCGCCCTGATCGCCGGCCTCGCCGGCAAGCTGGTCG
>JBKJMK010000261.1:0-5474 GCA_046596005.1 Usitatibacteraceae bacterium
GCGAATTTCTGCTTCAACCAGTCGCCCAGTTTCGGATAAAGCTCGGCGAGATCGGTTGTGTCACCCAAACGTTCTCCATAGGGCGGATTGGTGACGAGTACGCCGCTTGTCGCAGGCGAGGAAACTTCCAATATGCTCACCTGCTTCAGGTGTACGCAGTCGATCAATCCATTTGCGGTAAGATTTTCGCGTGCGTCAGTGATGGCGTAACCATATTTGTCGGTTCCAAAAATCGGCAACAGCGTGGCGGGCTTGACACGCTGCTTCGCTTCGCTGACTTGCACATCCCACATCGCTTTGTCGAAATCTTTCATTTTGGTAAATGCGAATTCGCGCAATTTCCCGCCCGACAATCCAGGCGCAATATCCAATGCCATTTCAGCAGCCTCGATCAGAAACGTGCCGCTTCCACACATGGGGTCGAGGAACGCTTCGCCAGGCTGCCATCCGCTGAGTTTGATAATTCCAGCGGCGAGATTTTTTTTGAGCGGCGCTTCGCCAGTGTGGTCGCGCAATCCGCGTTTGAACAGCGGCTCACCCGACAAATCCAGATAGAGGCTGGCGTGCGTCGCATCCAGAAACACATGGATGCGAATGTCTGGCTCCCGGGCATCAACGCTTGGCCGCGAGCCGACTTGTTCCCGAAACTTGTCGCAAACAGCGTCCTTGATTCGCAGTGTGATGAAGTCGAGACTTTTGAGCGGGCAGCGGTGGGCGTTGATTTCAACTTTGATGGTGCGGGAGACGTCAAACCAGCTCGGCCATGCCAGCATGACTGCGGCGTCATAAATTTGTTGTTCGTTCGCATAGGGAAAAAGTGCAACGCGTTGCAACACACGGCTGGCGATGCGTGAATGCAGATTGGCACGATACCCCAGCGGCTTGTCGCCTTCGAAGGGCACACCGGCCTCTTGTGCATGGACCGTTGTTGCGCCAAGGAGAGTCAGCTCTTCCGCAAGCACACCGGAAAGGCCGCGCGGACAAGGTGCGAAATAATGTTCCATCAGAATGGTTTCACAACGACGAGTATGACAATGCCGATAAGCGCGGGCAGCACCGGAATTTCATTTAGCCATCGGTAAAAAACATGGCCGTGTTGGTTGCGGTCTGCTTTGAAGTCGCGAATCAGCTTGCCAAGATAAAAGTGGTGCGCGACGAGTAACAACACCAACGCCAATTTTGCGTGCAACCAGCCGCCGCGAAAACCATAGCCCAGCCACAGCCATATGCCCAGACCAATTGTCAGAATCATGCACGGTGTCATGATGCCAACGTAAAGCTTTCGCTCCATTACTTTGAAGCGTTCAATGGAAATTTTATCCTCCGCCTGCGCGTGATAAACAAACAGGCGTGGCAAATAAAACAGGCCCGCAAACCAGGCAACCATAAAGATAATGTGAAACGATTTGATCCAAAGCATTCTTAGTCCAGGTATTTTTTTAGTGCAACATCCCAGGTTCCTTGGGTATGCATGATCAAGTCGCAAAATTCGCGTGCCGCGCCGTGGCCACCTTGCGCGGTCGTCACGTAATGAACATGCTGCCTGACATACGCAGGGGCCGCAGGTACGCAAGCCGCAAACCCGCAGTGCGTCAAGAAGGGCAGGTCGACCACGTCGTCACCCAGCCCCGCGCTTTGGGCGCGCGACAGCGAAAGGCTCTTTATCAGCGACTCGAATGTGTTCAGCTTGTTTTCCACGCCCATGAAAAGCTGGGCAATTCGCAGGTCTTTTGCGCGTCGCTCCAGCGCTTTTGATTCGCGACCTGAAATGATCGCCAGCGCCACACCGGATTCCTGCAGCATCTTCATTCCGTGGCCATCGAGCGCATTGAACACTTTCAATTCTTCACCGTTTGGGCCGTAATGCAAGCGGCCGTCGGTCAGTACCCCGTCGACATCGAAGACGGCGAGCTTGATATTGCGAATGCGTTCGACCAATTCCACGTCCAGCGCCATTACAGCACCCCAGCACGCATCAGATCCAAAACGTGTATTGCGCCCACCAGCTTGTTTTGCTCATCGACCACCAGTAAACCACTTGAGCCAATTTTGTGACGCTGGATCAATTCGGCTGCCTCGACCGCCAGACGCTGCGCCGTGATCGTCTTCGGTGTGCGCGTCATGATGTCCGCAATTTTGGTCGATTTGATACTGCCCTGTGTTTCGAGCGCGCGGCGCAAATCGCCGTCGCTGAATACCCCAGCCAACACGCCGTTTGCGCTCACCACTGCCGTCATCCCCAGGCCTTTCTTGGTCATTTCCATGATCGCTGCAGGCAACAATGCATCGACGTTTACGGTCGGTACGCGATCTCCAGTCACCATCACATCGCTCACGTGCATGAGCAGGCGCCGCCCGAGCGAACCACCCGGATGGTGCATCGCATAGTCCTCCTCACCAAAGCCGCGAGCGTCCAGCAGTGTGACGGCAAGTGCATCACCCAGGGCGAGTGTCGCGGTGGTGCTGGCGGTCGGGGCGAGGTTGAGCGGACACGCCTCTTTTTCCACTGCGGCGTCCAGATGCACAGCCGCTGCGGTCGCGAGCGTCGAGCCGGGTCGTCCGGTGATCGCGATGACCGGCGTACCGCGCCGCTTCAACTGCGGCAGGATTTTCAAAATTTCATCGGTTTCGCCAGAGTTTGAAATGGCGATCACCACATCATCCCTGGTAATCATTCCCAAGTCGCCGTGGCTTGCTTCGCCCGGATGCATAAAAAAAGCTGGTGTGCCGGTGGACGCGAGCGTGGACGCAATCTTGCCGCCAATGTGGCCGCTCTTGCCCATGCCCGTCACCACGACGCGACCTTTTTTTGTGGAGACGTCGAAAAGAAGTTTATGCGCGGCGATAAACGCGTCGCCTAGCCCCAATGCCAACGCACGCACCGCGTCGGCTTCAATATCGAGTGTTTCTCGCGCGAGTTTTAGCGTGCGCTCGGTATCGGCAATCGAGCGGGGATGTAATAAACTTTCCATGAGACTATTGTACCGTTAAGGCAGCGCCGAAATTGCGACCACTTCTCTGCCTCGATCCCTCCTCCACCAGAGGTGAGGGCGATCGTAACGGAATCACCGTATTCTATTGTCATCTCAATCGAAGTCCCCTTAAGCGCAGCCGCCAATTGAATTAAACCAAGTGACGACGCATTCCACCTTGCCAATCGTATTGATTCTTCTCGCCACCGCCGTCGTGACGGTGGTGGTGTTTCGGCGTGTCAATATGCCCGCAATTCTCGGCTACCTTGTGGTCGGTGCGCTCATCGGGCCGCACGCATTGGGGTTTGTGCCAGACACGCCGCAGACGCGTTATCTTGCCGAGTTTGGCGTTGTGTTCCTGATGTTTTCCATCGGGCTGGAGTTCTCCCTGCAGCAACTGACGGCGATGCGGCGTACCGTTATCGGATTTGGTGGATTGCAAGTCGGCGTGACGATTGCCACCGTCATCCTGATCACATTGCTCATCGGACAAAGCTGGCAGGTTGGCCTCATTTTAGGCGGTATCCTCGCCATGTCATCGACTGCCATTAGTATCAAGGTGCTGTCGGATCAGGCGCAACTTCATTCGGCACACGGCAAACAGATCGTGGGCGTTCTACTGTTTCAGGATTTGGCAGTAGTGCCGCTGCTGGTATTGGTTCCTGCGCTGGCACTCTCCGGTGAGGCGCTGGCAATTGAAGTCGGCTGGGCGCTGGCCAAGGCGGCGGTCGTCTTGTTCGTGATCCTCACAGTGGGCCAACGTGTGACGCGTGCATTGTTCGGTGTGGTCGCGCGACAAAAATCTTCCGAGCTTTTTGTGCTCACGGTATTGCTGGTCACGCTGGGGTTGGCATGGGTCACAGAAGTCGCGGGTCTTTCGTTGGCGCTAGGTGCGTTCCTCGCGGGGATGCTGATCTCTGAAACCGAGTATCGCTACCAGGTTGAAGACGATATCAAGCCTTTCCGGGACGTGTTGCTGGGACTATTTTTTGTCACCATTGGCATGCTGCTCAATTTAAACGCAGTACTGGATCGCTGGGTGTTCGTGTTGTTGGTCGTGGCGGCATTATTGACGCTCAAATTTCTGATTGTTATCGCGTTGGCCGTGTTGTTCAAAAACGACAAGGGTGTTGCACTTCGTTGTGGGTTGGCGCTCGCACCCGCTGGCGAATTCGGTTTCGTACTGCTATCTCTTGCGGGGCAAATAAATGCAGTCCCGGCCCCGACACTGCAAGTAGTACTGGCCGCCATGTTGATTTCGATGCTGCTCTCACCGCTCATCCTTGCCAAAAGTGAAACGATTGTCATGTATCTGGTGGCGGGCGAGTGGGAGATGCGCGCCGTACAGCTGCAGCAACTCGCCATCCACTCCATGGCAAAACGCGGTCAGGTAATTATTTGCGGTTATGGACGCTCCGGACAAAGCCTCGCGCGCTTTTTGGAGCATGAAAAAATTCCGCTCATTGCCCTCGATACCGATCCGACCCGCGTCAAGCAGGCCGCAGCCGGTGGCGACTCAGTCATGTTCGGTGACGCCACAAAGCGGGAAGTGCTGACGGCAGCGGGATTGGCGCGAGCCTCGGCGGTTGTGGTGAGCTTTGCAAACACGCACGCGGCGATGAAAATACTTTCGCACGTGCGCTCGCTGCGGCCCGATGTGCCGGTGATCGTGCGAACATTTGACGATACCGATGTTGAAAAACTGAAAGGTGCAGGCGCGGCGGAAATCGTCGCCGAGGTCGTCGAAGGCTCACTCATGCTTGCGACCCAAACGATGCTGTTGCTCGGCTTGCCGCTAAATAAAGTGCTGGCGCGTTTGCGGCAGGTGCGCGGCGAGCGCTATGAACTGATGCGCGGGTTTTTCCCCGGCGCAACCGACGATGCCGACCTCGACGCACAGCAACCGCGCATGCAGTCAATCTTGATTGATGAAGGGGCCGCTGCCGTTGAAAAGACGTTTCAGGCGCTTCAGCTCGATGGGCTGGGTATTCAACTCGTCGCACTCCGTCGCAAAGGGGTACGCGTAACCAAACTGCAGCCGGATATGCAGTTGCAATCAGGCGATGTGCTGGTATTGGCGGGGACGCCGGAGGCGCTGGCAAGGGCGGAGATGCGATTGTTGCAGGGATAGGCTTACTTGAGCAACGTAAAGCCGGGGAGCTTGGCTGCTGCCTTGTCAAAGGTAAACGATTGCTCGCAGCCTGCGTGCTCGCAGAGTTTCAGAATCACCACATCGCTAAAATCCGCAGCCGACTCGCGACAAGATGCCAGCGCCTTCCAGGCTATCGGCTTATTCTCGATTTTCAGTTCATCCGACTGCAAAATTTGTTCGATGATTTCCAGCACATTAAGCCGGGGCGTTGAATAGCTTATTTCGAGCACCCGGACCAGTTCGCATAAGGTAATCAGTGTGACGAAGCCTGGGGATTGCTTGGTCAGTCTCGCGATAAGTTGATTTGCCGCTTTGCTCTGGCGTGCATCGTCTTGCGTGAAATAGCGAAC
>JBKJMK010000073.1:0-4686 GCA_046596005.1 Usitatibacteraceae bacterium
ATCGAATCTGGCAGCCACACATGCAGTGGAAACTGTGCCGATTTACCCATCGCGCCTATGAAAAGACAAATACAGATGACCGTCAGCAACGACCATGAAGTATCGGGCAGCAAAGTCACCATCGTGTCTTTGAACACTGGCGCGGCATTGAAGGCAGTGGCGTAATCGAGCGAGCCCAAGTACGCGAACACCAATCCGATGCCCAACAGGAAACCAAAATCACCGACGCGATTGACGAGAAACGCTTTCAGATTTGCGTAGATGGCGGTCGGACGCTTGTACCAGAAGCCGATCAATAAATATGAGACCAGGCCCACCGGTTCCCAGCCGAAGAACAACTGCAAGAAGTTATTCGACATCACCAGCATCAGCATGGAGAAGGTGAACAGGGAGATATAGCCGAAGAAACGTGTGTAGCCGTCATCCTCAGCCATATAACCAATCGTGTAAATGTGCACCATTAGCGAGACGAACGTGACCACCAGCATCATCGTCACCGTGAGTGCGTCGATCAAGAAGCCGATTTCGAATTTAATGCCGTCGGTGACCAGCCAGGTGTAGATAGCGCCGTTAAAGGTGTTGCCGGCCTGCACATCCTGAAACACGAGGCAGGACAATACGAATGCGGCTGTCACGCCGAGGATGGTGACGGTGTGTGCGAACGCGCGACCGAGCCGGGGACCTGCGAATCCAGCGAGAGCTGCGCCGAGCAGGGGCAGCAGAGGAATTGCCAAAAGGGCTAGTTTGTTTTCAATCATCGCAAATCATGGTTCCGCGTGAACTTCCAAAAAACATCGTTGATGCTGAGCCTGCCGACACACAGATGGGACTAACGCTTGATTCAACGCCGCACCCTCCACCCTTGGACCGCGCAGGTCGAACGGAAATGGTCGTTCGAGTCTGCCTTCAGGGAGAAACACTAGCACTGGCGCGGCTTTCAAGGCATAAACCTCATGGCTACCGCACCAGTGCTTGTTTCTCATCGGCGTATGGTCGAAATTCAAAAACATGCCGATCATCCTTTCAACGTGCCAATGTCATCGACATTGATGGTCTTCAGATTGCGAAACAACACGACCAAAATAGCCAGTCCAATCGCTGATTCCGCAGCGGCAACGGTCAGTATGAAAAACACGAAAACCTGCCCGGCTAAATCGTTAAGGTAATGTGAAAACGCGATGAAGTTCATGTTGACCGCAAGCAGCATGAGCTCAATTGCCATCAGGAGGATGATGATGTTTTTGCGATTCAGGAAAATGCCCGCAATGGATATTGCAAACAGAATTGCGGACAAACCCAGGTAATGCGACAGCGTGATCAACTTTTCTCTCCCTTGTGCTGACTTACACGGCGGGTGGCGGAACAACAGCTGGTGGCTCTTCTTTTTCCGCAGCCATCGAAATAATTTTTAAGCGGTCACTGCTCTTCACGCGCACCTGATCACCCACATTCTGCGATTTCACTTCCTTGCGTCCGCGCAAGGTCAGCGCAATGGCTGCGACGATGGCCACCAGCAAAATTACCGCCGCCAGTTCGAAGGGAAGAAAATAGTCCGTATAGAGCACACGCCCCAATTCTTTTGTGTTCGACACACCGGGCAACGGCGCGCCAGGCGAAGCAGCCCCGACCAAACGCATGCTCTTATCAAATAGCAGCAGGATCATTTGCACCACCATCAATATTGCGACCGTGGCCGCAACCGGCAGGTACTTCCAGAAACCTTCACGCAATTTGTCGAAATTGATGTCGAGCATCATCACCACGAATAGAAAAAGCACCATCACCGCACCGACATAAACCAGAATCAGCGTGAGCGCCAGGAACTCCGCGTACAACAGCAGCCACAATGCGGCGGCACTGAAAAACGACAGCACCAGAAATAGTGCGGCGTGCACAGAATTCCGCGCGATGATGACTACTAACGCCGAAATAATCAGCGTCGAGGCAAACACATAGAAAACGATTGCTTGGAAGGTCATTTTTTGATTGTCTGTTCTAAACGGAGGCCGCGCCGCGCATCCGGTCGTGCGATTTTCTAACGATACTGCGCATCTTCTGCGCGCCGTTTGGCTATTTCGTCTTCATATTTGTCGCCAATGGCTAACAACATTGGTTTGGTGTAATAAAGGTCGCCACGTTTTTCGCCGTGGTACTCAAGCAGATGCGTTTCCACGATGGCATCCACCGGACATGATTCCTCGCAGAACCCGCAGAAAATACATTTAGTGAGATCGATGTCGTAGCAAGTCGTGCGGCGCGAGCCATCGTCGCGGGCTTCGGATTCAATCGTGATCGCAAGCGCCGGGCACACCGCCTCGCACAACTTGCAGGCAATGCAGCGCTCTTCTCCGTTCGGGTACCGCCGCAATGCATGCAGACCACGGAAGCGCGGCGACTGCGGTGTCTTTTCCTCCGGAAATTGCACGGTGATTTTGCGGGCGAACAAATTCCGTCCCGTCAGCCGCAAGCCCTGAAATAGCTCCCACAGCATCAGGCTACCCACGAGTTCTTTGGTTCTAGTCAGCATGGCTATTTCCCGAACCACCAGTTGATCACGGGCAGATTGTTGATTGGCTCCATCATCATCACGCCGACCACAACGATCCACACAATGGTGATTGGAATAAAAATCTTCCAGCCCAGACGCATGATCTGGTCATAACGGTAACGCGGGAAAGACGCGCGAATCCACACGAAGATAAACATCAGCACAAACATTTTGATGAGCATCCACCAGATGCCCGGTTCGCCCAGCAGCGGTATTGCTTTGGGGAATGGAGACAGCCAGCCGCCCATGAACATGATCGTAGAAATCGTTGCCACAAGCAGCATGTTCGCGTATTCAGCCAGAAAGAAGAGCGACCAGGTCATACCGGAATACTCGACTAACGGACCAGCGACGATTTCGGATTCGCCTTCGGCGACGTCAAAAGGATGGCGGTTGGTTTCAGCAACGCCCGCGATGAAGTGAACAATAAATAGCGGGAACAAAGGGATGAAAAACCATTCCAACATGCCGTAGGACCCCTCCTGTCGCCGGATAATCTCGGTAAGGTTCAATGATTGCGCGGCCATCAGCCCGCCTACTACCGCAAAACCCATCGCAATTTCGTAACTCACTACCTGTGCGGCGGAGCGCATCGAGCCAATGAAGGCATATTTCGAATTCGATGCCCACCCGGCAATGATGACGCCATACACGCCCATCGATGTCATGGCCAGTACCACGAGAAGACCGGCATCAACGTTGGCGATCACCCAGGTTGGTGTAAAGGGAATGACAGCCCAGACCGCCATCGCGGGTGCCACGGAAAGTGCCGGCGCAATCAGGAACAGCGCCTTGTTGGCACCACTCGGTACGATTTGTTCTTTCAACAATAGTTTGATGGCGTCTGCAATCGGCTGTAGCAGTCCCCATGGCCCAACGCGGTTGGGGCCACGACGCACCTGCATCCAGCCGATCACCCAACGCTCGACCAACTGGAAATAAAGTACAAACACCAATAGCGGAACCACCACTATTACAACCATCACGATCGCTTTGGTCAACGCCCACGCTGGCGGCCCCCAGGTCACACCAAGAGTCGTAATGAAGCCCTGATTCAGGGTTTGCACGAGTGCGTCCATGTTTGTTTTCGTTCGCCCCGTTAGTCCGCAGCCACAGCCATGGAAATTAACTCAAGCGTGATGGTCCCGAACATGGGGCCCAGTGTTGCCGTTTCCGGCGTGGCGGCGGCAACCCGCACGCAGCCTTGTGCAAGACGGGCATCCACCCTGGCTTGCAGGATAATCGATGCAACACCCTGCGTTACCCGCACCTCGGCATCATCATTGATGCCATACTTCTCGGCAACGTCAATCGCGACAAAAATGCGTTTCGCGTTCTTTGCGTCCACGGTCTTTTGCAGACTTGATGCGCGACGCACCAATGCATCCGCCGCATAAATCGGTACTTCACCGATGCGCTCAATGCCCGCTGATGCCGATTCAATCTTGCAATTCACGCCATCGATTGCGTTGCTCAATTTCGAACTTACAAACGCCTGCAAGTCCGGTGCGATTTCTTTCCTGATCGTATCGACATTGTCCTGATCAAAGCCTGAGAGCCCAAGCAAATTGCCCAGCACGCGCAACACCTTCCACGCCGGGCGCGCCTCGCCCAATGGTTTGACCACGCCATTGAATGACTGCACGGTGCCTTCGGTATTGACGAACGTACCTGCGGTCTCTGTAAACGGGGCAATCGGCAACACAACCGTCGCGTAGTTTGTGATATCGCCTTTGAATGCGGCAAGCGAAACAACCAATTCAGCTGCCTTCAATGCGGCAATCGTCGCGAGCGGATCGTAACAATCGAGTTCAGGCTCGACACCGAGGACGATGTATGCCTTGCGTGGCTTGCCGATCATGCCTTGCGCGCACAAACCATCAACGCCCGGCGTCGCGCCGATTGCTTCCGCGCCGACGCTGTTTGCAGCTTCACCCAGGAATCCAAACGTGGCGCCTGACAGGCGCGCGATCTCCTGCGCCAGCACGTATATCGCTGTGTAGTTCGGGTGATGCTGGGCAAGATTTCCGAGCAGAACAGCGGTTTTTTCCTTGTCGGCAAGGCTGTGGGCAATCGCTGTCGTCGCCGTCGACACGTGCGCTTCCGAGACCAGACTTCTAATGTCCGCAGCGGGCGGG
>JBKJMK010000195.1:0-6418 GCA_046596005.1 Usitatibacteraceae bacterium
GCAGGCGATTGTGAGCGACGTGACACTTACGTTCAAAGATGGCGGTGTAGTAATCGCATCGCCCTTGGCGCCTTGCACCGAAATTAACGATGACGTCTCAATTGTGCGGCCCGTCGCGTCGGTAACGATAAATGCGACCTTCCCGCAGTTATTGACCTGCGCGGTAAATCTGCCTCCATTGGTTCCAACGATGCCGGGGGTCACCGATGCAACGGCGGGAAGTGGAGATACAACGTTGTATGGTGGCGTGCCGCCGAAAATGTAGTAATCGACCGAGCCACTAGGGCAGGATCCGTCCCCGCCAGGCAGTCCCTTCGTGCCCGTGAAAGTGATGTCACTACTCGGCAATGTTGAAAGGATGCCAACCCCCGACACCTGCTGAACGATATTGAAGTTGTATCGTCTGGATAAACCAGAAGTGACATCGGTTGTTTGAATCGTTGCTACCTGGGTCGCTGCGCCAACATTCGCCGTAATGCGCGCCGAAGCTTCCCCTTGCTCATTCGTGTTGACGATCAATGAACTGACTTTTTCGCCGGTAGCAAGGATGACCAGTTGAAAGTCACCTCTAAAAGCGTCGAAGCGGATCGGTCGATTACGCAATACAACACCGTTTTGAACAGCCTTAACGACAATTTGCGCATCCCCCCCACTGCATAGGGCATTGGTGCCGCACCCGTTGGCAGTGGGCCCGAATGACGTAAACGTAATCTGGTTGAGTAGCGACGAGGGTTTGACAGTTGCCTTAGCCGTTGCCGATGCATTTACGGCGTCACGCACCGTAATGTCGATCGCCGTGTCCACAGGTACGGCATTCGGAACCACAGAAAATGTTGAACCGTTAACGGTTGCCGTAATCGGCAGTACTGCGCTGTTGCTGGAGAAAGCATTGTAAGGACTAGTTCCACCCGTGACCGTGAACGTAGTTGGTAGATCCGGAAATAAGTCGACGGTAGGTGGCGAAACCGTTAACGTTGTCCCGGCGGCCGGATTGGGCGTTGGCGTACCCGTCACAGCGCCGCTTCCACACGAACCGAGCAACGCCGCGATGCACACGGAGAGGAGAAAAGTTACAACGCGCCAAATCATCCTGTTCATCTTCACGAAAACCCTCTATCTGGTGTTAAGGCATCACAGTAACAATATTGCAAAAGTACTTGCCCGCATTGGGATTCTATCAAAGTGTCTCACGCCAGCCATTATCCTCGCAAGGCACGAGGCGCGCCACCATTGAGCAGAGCATTCTGCGTAAGAGACAAATTTGTTGCAGCGCGCAATAACCAGCGTTATTATGAACTCTTCCTGGAATAGTCTTTCTGCATCAGCGTGTTGGGTCGGCTTTATCGAGCGTCCCCTCCGTCGAAAAACTGCGAGGCCAAAAGCCTAACATTCCCGGTAACAATCATCACGGCTCCATATTGCTGTTCCGCGCGAGCGCTGGCAATGTATTTTGTTACCAAGTTTTTCTCGGAGTATCTTCGCATGCCGAAAGTCGTTACCACTACCCCATCCATCCCGCACGCTCCACAAGCGCTCGCCGCGCAGGGATTGTACGACCCCCGCCACGAACACGATGCCTGCGGCGTCGGCTTTGTCGCGCACGTAAAGGGCAAGAAGTCCCACTCGATTATCGAGCAGGGCTTAAAGATTCTCGACAACCTGAGCCATCGCGGCGCGACCGGTTACGATCCGCTGCTGGGTGACGGTGCCGGCATTCTCATTCAGTTGCCTGACGCGCATCTGCGTCGCGTTTGCGGCAAGCAAGGCATGACGTTGCCAGCCTTAGGCCAGTACGGTGTTGGCATGGTTTTTCTGCCGCGCGAACCGGCATCCAGAATGGCGTGTGAGCAGGAAATCGAGCGCGCGATACACGCTGAAGGTCAAATATTACTGGGTTGGCGCGATGTGCCGACCGACAACAATGGGCTCTCACCGGCCACGATTGCGGTTGAACCGCTTATTCGTCAGGTGTTTGTTGCGCGCGGCATGGCAGCGGCAGGGAGCATGACCCAGGACGATCTGGAGCGAAAACTTTACATTATCCGCAAGCGTTCCGGTCACGCCATTCAGGCGTTGAAACTTCGTCACGGCAAAGAATTCTACGTCACATCTTTTTCGACGCGCACCATTGTCTATAAAGGTATGCTGCTCGCCGATCAGGTCGGCAAGTACTACCTTGACCTGCGCGATCCGACGATGACCACAGCGCTGGCGCTGGTGCATCAACGTTTTTCGACCAATACTTTCCCGACATGGGACCTGGCGCATCCGTTTCGCATGATTGCCCACAATGGGGAAATCAACACGCTGCGCGGCAACGTAAACTGGATCCGCGCACGTCAGCAAGCAATTGCGTCACCAGTCTTGAAAGAAGACTTGAAGAAGATATGGCCCCTGATTTACGACGGCCAATCAGATTCTGCCAGCTTCGATAACTGCCTGGAAATGCTGGTGATGGGCGGCTATTCGCTGGCGCACGCGATGATGATGATGATTCCCGAGGCGTGGAGCGGCCACAAGCTAATGGATGAAGATCGTCGGGCGTTCTACGAATACCACGCCACCATGATGGAAGCATGGGACGGTCCCGCCGCAATGGCGTTCACGGACGGTCGCCAAATTGGTGCCACGCTTGATCGCAATGGGCTACGACCGGCGCGATACATCCTTACCGATGATGATTTGGTGGTGCTGGCGTCGGAAGCTGGTGTGCTCGATATTGCCGAATCAAAAATCGTCAAGAAATGGCGTTTGCAACCCGGAAAAATGTTCCTGGTTGACATCGAAAAAGGCAAGATCATTGAAGACGATCAGCTGAAACGCGAGCTCGCCACCGCGAAGCCGTATCGCAATTGGGTGAAGCAGGCACGCATTCGGCTCGATGATCTGCCCGAACCGGCACCTGCGGAGAAATCCGCAGTGCCGCTGCTCGATTTGCAGCAGGCGTTCGGTTATACCCAGGAAGACCTCAAAGTCATTCTGTCAAATATGGCCATCAATGGCATCGAGGCGACCGGCTCGATGGGCAATGATTCGCCGCTTGCGGTCATGTCCGATAAGCCGCGCAATTTATCGCACTATTTCAAGCAGCTTTTTGCGCAGGTGACCAATCCACCGATAGATCCGATTCGCGAAGAGCTGGTGATGTCGACCGCCATTACCATTGGCCCTCGTCCAAACTTGTTGGACATTCATCACAGCGATCCTGGCCAATGGCTGGAAGTGCCACAACCAGTGCTGACAACCGACGACATGGAGAAAATTCGCCATATCGACATGTTCACTGGAAACTATTTCCGAAGTCACGAACTCGATATTACCTATCCTGCCGCATGGGGCACGGAAGGTATTGAGGCCGCCGTTGCCTCACTTTGCGCGCATGCGGAAGACGCGCTGCGCCTGGGCTATAACCTTCTCATCATTACAGATCGCAAAGTCGATGCCGCGCATGTGGCGATCCCGGCGTTGCTGGCCGTCGGTGCGGTGCACCAGCATCTGGTGACGAAAGGGCTGCGCACATCAACCGGACTTGTGGTGGAAACGGGCAGCGCGCGTGAGGTACACCACTTTGCGCTACTCGGGGGTTATGGTGCGGCAGCGGTGCATCCCTATCTCGCCCTCGAAACCTTGCGCCACATGCAGGATTACCTGCCGGGAATAGATCCCAGGGAAGCCGAGAAAAAATACATCAAGGCCATCTCGAAGGGCTTACTCAAGGTGATGTCCAAGATGGGCATTTCAACCTATCAAAGCTATTGCGGCGCGCAGATATTTGAAGCGGTTGGATTGTCCCGTGCGTTTGTCGACAAGTACTTCACGGGTACCACGTCGAACGTGGAAGGCATTGGCATTTTCGAAATTGCTGAAGAAACCATGCGTCTGCATCAGAAGGCTTTTGGCGATGATCCGGTGTTACGCACGCAACTCGATGCGGGCGGCGAATATGCCTATCGGGTGCGCGGTGAGGAGCACATGTGGACGCCGGACGCGATCGCAAAGCTACAACACTCGACCAAAGCAAATTCGTATTCAACGTACAAGGAATACGCGCAGATTATCAACGACCAGACCAGGCGCCACATGACCCTGCGCGGCATGTTTGAGATTAAATCAGCGGGCTTAGCCGTGCCGATTGAGGAAGTCGAGTCGGCAAAAGAGATCGTGACGCGGTTTGCCACGGGCGCGATGTCGCTAGGATCCATTTCAACAGAAGCGCACGCCACACTGGCTGTCGCGATGAATCGCATCGGCGGCAAATCCAATACCGGTGAAGGCGGCGAAGACCCGAGGCGCTTTATCCCGGTTAAAAAAGTTGGCGAAACGTTGAAGAGCAAATTGGGTGATGCGGTCGAGACCGATATTGCGCTTAATGTTGGCGATTCGTTGCGTTCGCGTATCAAGCAGGTGGCATCAGCGCGTTTTGGCGTGACGGCGGAATATTTGAATTCGGCCGACCAAATCCAGATCAAGATGGCGCAGGGCGCCAAGCCGGGCGAGGGCGGCCAATTGCCGGGCCATAAAGTTTCAGAATATATCGGCAAGTTGCGTTACGCAACGCCGGGTGTCGAACTGATTTCGCCGCCGCCGCATCACGACATTTACTCCATCGAAGATTTAGCGCAACTGATTCACGATCTTAAAAATTGCAATTCACGGGCGTCGATTTCCGTGAAGCTGGTATCGGAAGTCGGCGTAGGCACAGTGGCAGCGGGTGTCGCAAAGGCGAAAGCGGACCACGTCACGATTGCGGGCCACGACGGCGGCACTGGGGCATCGCCTGTTTCATCGATCAAGCACGCCGGCACCCCATGGGAACTTGGCTTGGCCGAGACACAGCAAACGCTTGTATTGAATCGCTTGCGTGGCCGTATCGCGGTGCAAGTTGATGGCCAGATGAAGACTGGTCGCGACGTGGTGATTGGTGCCCTGCTGGGTGCCGACGAATTCGGCTTTGCGACGGCACCGTTGGTCGTGCAAGGTTGCATCATGATGCGCAAGTGCCATCTGAATACCTGCCCGGTCGGGGTGGCAACACAGGACCCGGTGTTGCGAAAAAAATTCACCGGCCAACCTGAACATGTCGTGAACTTCTTTTTCTTCATTGCCGAAGAAGTGCGCGAACTCATGGCACAGATGGGGATTCGCAAATTCGAAGAACTCATCGGTCGTGCGGATTTACTCGAGACTGCCAAGGGCGTCGCACACTGGAAAGCCAAGGGGCTCGATTTTTCCCGTATTTTCCACGTCCCGGATATGCCCAGGGAAGTCGCCCGCCATCATTGCGAAACGCAGGATCACGGGCTGGCCGACGCACTTGATCACAAACTGATTGCAGAAGCAAAACCCGCGCTGGAACAGCAGCAGAAAGTACGAATAGACACCACCATCCGTAACCGCAACCGTACGGTTGGCGCGATGCTTTCTGGCGAGGTGGCCAAGCGATATGGTCACGCAGGGCTGGCGGACGACACCATTCACATCACATTGAGCGGAACTGCCGGCCAGAGTTTTGCCGCCTTTCTGGCGCGCGGCGTAACGATGGAGTTGACCGGTCAGGCCAACGATTATGTTGGCAAGGGGTTAAGCGGTGGCCGTGTCGTGGTCAGGCAACACGCCGATTTCAAAGGCAATCCGCTGGAAAATATCATCGTCGGCAATACCGTGCTGTACGGTGCGATTGCGGGTGAAGCATATTTCCGGGGTGTCGCGGGCGAGCGTTTTTGTGTGCGTAATTCCGGCGCGTCAGCGGTAGTTGAAGGCACCGGCGATCATGGCTGCGAATACATGACCGGCGGCACCGTCGCCGTGCTCGGTGCAACAGGTCGAAACTTCGCTGCGGGCATGTCCGGCGGCGTCGCCTATGTGCTTGACGAAGAGGGCTTGTTCAAAGACCGTTGTAACACCGCGATGGTCGAACTCGAAGCGCTGTCGGATGTGGTGACGCCAGCATCGCATCTTGGCGTGTCTGACACGGCATTGCTGAAATCATTGATTGAAAATCACGCCAAATACACCGGCAGCCAGCGGGCCCTGGACATATTGGGCAACTGGCCGAGATGGTCACGGCTGTTTGTGAAAGTGATGCCGACGGAATATCGGCGCGCCCTCAAAGAAATGGCTGAGAAGAAAGCCGCCTCCCTTGGTGCAAACAAGCAAATTGCAGCATAACCACATCGTGAGAAATTGAATGGGTAAGCCAACCGGGTTTCTGGAATATCAACGCCTGAGCGAAGCATCGATCACACCCGCTGAGCGGGTGAAGAATTACCAGGAGTTTGTGCTCCATCTGAGCGATGTCGAGGCCAAGCAGCAGGGCGCGCGTTGCATGGATTGCGGCATTCCTTTTTGTCAGACGGGCTGCCCGGTCAATAACATCATTCCGGATTTCAACAATCTGGTATTTCGCCAAAACTGGCGC
>JBKJMK010000201.1:0-3129 GCA_046596005.1 Usitatibacteraceae bacterium
CTCGCCATGGACGTTGAGCGCAAGACACAGCGCGCGAGGCGACTGGATCGCAGCGGACGCGGCGGACATTTCCAGGTGGCTATCGTCGGCTACACCAATGCCGGCAAGTCGACCTTGATGCGTGCACTCACCGGGAGCGAGGTGCTGGTTGCCAACAAACTCTTTGCCACGCTCGATACCACCGTGCGCGCACTCCACCCTGAGAGCGTGCCGCGCGTATTGGTCAGCGACACGGTGGGCTTTATCAAGAACCTGCCGCACGATCTGGTCGCGTCGTTCAAATCGACCCTGGAAGAAGCATCCGAATCCTCACTGCTGCTCCACGTTATCGACGCGAGCGATCCCGGCTTTGAACGGCAACTCGCCGTCACCGACAAAGTGCTGGAGGAAATCGGTGCCGGCACGGTGCCGCGCATTCGCGTCTTCAATAAGATCGACATGGTCGGCGGGCTAACGGAAACTGCGCGGGCGGAACAAGCCGGGCGCGAGGCTGCACTACGCGCCCAGTACCCGGATTGCATCGTCATGAGTGCGCGCCGCGAAAGTGATGTCGCGAAACTGCACGCAACGATCCGTGCGTTTTTCCAGCGCGGTCTCGTTGAGGAGGAGCTATTTCTGCCGTGGTCGGCACAGCAACTGCGGGGGAAAATCTTTGCGAGTTGCGAAGTGCTCGATGAGCGCGCCGACAACGACGGCGCATTTTTGCGGGTGCGTGGTGAGTCCGACACGGTTAAGGCTTTGCGTGAACAGCTTGGGGCGAAGCCAGCATGAATTGTGTCGCCCTGACCTCAAGCGACAAGCAGTAAGCCTCGCGTCCCCACGACCAAGGCTCCCGTACCGCTACATCGAAATCGACCCGTCGCGAAATTCAGTCTTGTCGAGCCACACGTTAATCAGTACCGGCTTGCCAGCCTTCGCCAGCGCGCGTGCGCGTGCCAGCGCGGCAGGCACCTCGGCCATGTTTTTAACGACAATTCCCTCTGCGCCAAACCCCGCCACCACCTCGTGATAGGCGGTGCGCGCCAGCACCGTGGCGACATCGTCGTGCAGCATCTTCACCTGCTCGCGGGCAATTTGCGTCCAGCCGGCATCGTTGCCGACTACCGCAATCACCGGGATGCGGTGACGCACAAAGGTATCGAACTCCGCAAGGCCATAGCCACATGCACCGTCGCCGAAAATGATCCATACCTCGGACGCCGGGCGGCAAACTGCCGCACCAAGCGCGAAGCCCGCGCCAACACCCAGGGTGCCGAACACACCGGGGTCGAGCCAGGTAAGAGGCGCGCGCGGATGTATCACATACGAAGCGGTCGCGACGAAATCGCCGCCGTCGGCCACCAGGATCGCGTTGTCGCCGGCTTCGCGTTCGAGTGCGCGAAAAAACGCGATCGGGTTCACATAGGTGCCAACTGGCTCGGCTTGCTGGTCGATTTCAGTTTCGCGAAGTGCATCGCGCGCGCGCAGTTGATCGATCCACGATGTCCAGCGCGAACCGCTGCCGCCCATCGCAGATTGCGTAGACAGCGTTTCGAGGAACAGGCCTGCATCGCCAATGGCGGCGATGTCCGGCCGGCGGTTCATGCGCGCTTCCTTCGCGCTGCGATTTGCAGCAACGAGCGTGGCGCTGCGCCGTACATGGCGACCGTAATCGAGACGGAAATCGCACGGCACACCGGCCAGCAATACGCAATCGGCTTCGCGTAGCGCCTGCCGCCGCTGGTGGCGCATCTGCAACGGGTGATTGCGCCCCAGCAGGCCGCGCGCCATGCCCGATAGATACACCGGGATCTCCAGCCGCGTAACCGCGTCGGCGATCAGGGAAGCTTCTGCCGCGAGCGTCAACGCCTGGCTGCCGATGACCAGCAGCGGCCTTTGCGCCTTCGCCAGCGCGGTCAGCGTCGCTTGCATGCTCGACTCAGCCGCCCGCGGTGGCGTCACCGCACGCACCTGCGGGGCGACGAATTCACGGCTGCCGGAAAACATTTTTTCGGCGTGGCGGTTCAGGTAGAAACGCAACAGCCGGTCGGGGATCGAGGTGCCCTTGCCGGCCGCATCGACGTACCACTGGCGAATGGTGGCCTCGTCATACAGGAGGTCCACCGGGCACTCGATGAATACCGGCCCCGGCACCCCTTCACACGCAACGTCGAAGGCCTCATCGACCGCCGGACCAAGATCGCGCACGCGCAGTATTTTGCGAAACAGCTTGACGTGCGGGCTCACCAGCGGGCGCTGGTCAATATCCTGCAACGCGCCGCGGCCTTGCAGCGCGGTCGGCGCAGCGCCGCCGATCAGGATCAAGGGCGACTGCGCCAGCTGCGCATTTTTCAGCGCGGTGATGGTGTTGGTAATGCCGGGCCCCGCCGTCACCGCCGCCACACCGGGCACGCCCGAGAGCCGCGCCGTGGCATCGGCGGCGAATACGGCAGTCGCCTCATCACGGACGTCGACGATACGAATGCCGCGCGCCTTCGATGCCGTGAGGATTGGCGAAATATGGCCGCCGCAGAGCGTGAAGATGGTGCGTACGCCGTGTGCCTTGAGCGCAGTGGCGACGCGGTCACCGCCGTGTTGAATGGTCGGTTCTGGATGCATGGATTGGCCTGTTCAGGAGAGAATTTGATTCGGGTTAAATGTGTCAAACATTCTTTGCGGGCACAGCGCCTTTACCGGCAGCCTTTTCCAAATGTTCCGCCACCAACACCTTGTAATCTATTTTGCCGACGCGAGTCTTCGGCAGCGCGCTGCGGAACTCAATCTCACGCGGGCATGACCACTTGATGAGGCTGGCGCGGCAGCTTTCGATCAGGATCTTTTCCATTTGTGCGCTCGGCTTTGCCGAATCCTTCAACACCACCACCGCCTTCACCCGCTCCACCTGTTCCGGATCAGGCACGCCGATCACGCACGCCTCGGTGACGAACGGAGACTGATACAGCACGGCTTCAACCTGCGCCGGGTAGACATTGAAACCAGACGACTTGATCATGCGTTTGAAGCGGCCCGAAAAATAAAAGAAGCCATCCGTGTCCATGCGGCCAAGGTCCCCCGTGTGCAACCAGGTGCGGCCGTCGGCGTGCACCCGCAACGCCTCGCGCGTCGCTTCGGGCTCATCGAGATAGCCCA
>JBKJMK010000206.1:0-14318 GCA_046596005.1 Usitatibacteraceae bacterium
CTTTTCGGCCATTTTTTTGTAGATGGAGGAAAGAAATTTCTCGCGGCCCGTCACGGTAGCTTCGATATTGAATTCTTTTAATCGCCCTTTGAGCGCGTCGAGTATCTTGCCTACAACTTCGCGGCGATTGCCGCGGGCCTTTTTGACGGCCTTTTCGAGCACCCCAAAGCGGTGTGGATGCAAATACTTGAAGCCAAGATCCTCAAATTCGTAATAAACCGCATTCAGACCGAGGCGGTTCGCAATTGGCGAATAGATCTCAAGCGTTTCCTTTGCCACGCGTTCCTGCTTGGCTTGGGGCACGGCGTCGAGCGTACGCATATTATGCAAGCGATCAGCAAGTTTGATGAGAATCACTCGAACATCCCGCGCCATGGCCAACAACATTTTTCGGAAGTTCTCGGCCTGTGCCTCTTCGAGCGTAGCGAACTGCAATTTATCGAGTTTAGAAACACCATCGACAAGCTCCGCGACGGCCTTACCGAATTTCTTCGCGATATCGGTTTTGGTTGTCGGCGTGTCTTCGACCACATCATGCAACAGCGCGGCGATCAGGGCTTGTGGATCGAGATGCCACTTCGCCAGAATTGTTGCGACGGCTAGCGGATGGGTAATGTAAGCTTCGCCGGAAATGCGCGTCTGCCCCTCATGGGCGTGACGCGCCATCGCATACGCCGCTGCGACATTTTCGATGTCGGCGGGCTTCAGATAGGTGGCTAGAAGTTCTTTTAACGCGGTCGCGTCGTGATCAACGATGCCATCGGTGCCGGGGTTCGCGACGCTGATTGGGCCAATTCCTGCGGATATCTGCGCAGGCGCAAGCGAACTCTGGGAGGGGGCGAGATTGGTCATGCTTTCTCATCCGGCTCTCAGAGCCCGACGTTATATTTCGGGTTGCGGTGCCAGAACCGGCAGCGGCGGGTTCAAAATTTCGGCACCAACGCGACCCGATGCGATTTCACGCAGGGCGATGACGCAAGGCTTGTCGCGGCCAGCGTCGACGTAGGGGGCTGATCCCAGCGCAAGCTGACGGGCGCGGGTGGTTGCCGCAAGCGTGAGCTCAAAGCGGTTAGGAATCAATTTGACGCAATCATCAACAGTAATACGTGCCATTTTCTTACTCCAAACAAGGCTGATTGCAATTTGTGGCCTGCAATGAAAGCTCAACCAAAACAAAAAAGGAAACGCGACCTAAACGCTCGGGGACCCAAGCGACGCGAATTCCACACCAATAACCTAAGAAATGAGCTTTGCGTGCAATTTCAATTGGCGGGCTGCAGTCACCCGAAGTGCTCGAACGACCGACTGCAAATCAGTCAAAGCTACGCTAAAGTCTTCATTAATAATAACATAGTCCGCTTCATGGACATGTTTCAGGTCCTCGCGGGCAGCCGCAAGACGGCGTTCAATGACCTCTTTTGCGTCTTTACCGCGTTTGACCAAACGTTCCCGCAGTACCTCGATCGACGGCGGCAAAATGTAAATGTAGGTCATGTCGCGGAACAATTTCTTGACCGCGCGTGCGCCCTGCCAGTCAATTTCGAGCAACACGTCAGAGCCCTTGGCACGTGTTTTTTCAATCCAGATTCGCGACGTACCGTAAAGATTGCCGTAAACCTCGGCATGCTCCAGAAACTCGCCACGGTTGACCATCGCATCAAATTCTTCACGATGGACAAAAAAATATTCACGGCCCGATTCTTCGCCCGGGCGAGGCTTACGCGTTGTGTAGGAAATAGACAGGCCGATATCGGGCTCACGCTCCAGAAGGGCATTGACGAGGCTCGATTTGCCGGCACCCGATGGGGCAACGATGACGTAAAGACAGCCGGAGACAGGACGATTCATGGCGATTGCACCTGTGTGCGAGTGACATACAAAAATGTTGCGCACGAATTAAACACGCAAGTTACTCAATATTCTGGATTTGCTCGCGCATTTGTTCGATCAGCACCTTTAATTCAACCGCCACTTTGGTGCTCTCCGTCGATACCGATTTCGAGCCGAGCGTATTGGCTTCACGATTCAATTCCTGCATCAGGAAATCGAGTCGTTTGCCGACTGCGCCGCCGGTTTTCACGACACGGCGCACTTCGGAAATATGCGCGCTCAATCGATTCAATTCTTCGGTTACATCGATACGCGAGGCGAACAGAACAACTTCCTGTTTCAGGCGCTCATCGGTAGCATTTCCGACCATCGCTTCCGTTAGTTTCAACGCCAGTTTTTCCTGATAAGTGGCGACCATTTGTGGAATCAGCGGCGTGACCTCCTTGACCAACACTTCAATACCGTCAAGTCGTTGAGTGATCATGGCGGCAAGTTTTTCGCCCTCGCGCTGGCGTGTCGCATTGAGTTCAGTGATCGCGCTTTTGAAAAGTGCGATTAACGCCTCCTTGGCCGCGTCCGTGCCTTGCGCCTCAGCCGACATCACGCCCGGCGCATGCATGATTTCCCAGACGGAGAGTCGGTTTGCGTCGAACTTGGAGAGGATCTGCGCTTGCGTTTCGGCAAGTGCAGTGAGCGCATCTTCGTTGGGTGTCAGGGAATCGCGCGTGGCGACGGAAGTGAACGTAACCCGGCAATCGACCTTGCCACGGGTGAGCTTGGCGGCAAGCAGCTCGCGCATCGGTTGTTCCAGCGAGCGCAGGTCTTCCGACATGCGGGTCTGGAACTCAAGATAACGATGATTAACGGTCTTCAGCTCGAGTGCAAACCTTCCGCCGGGTACCTCGCCGCTGACGGCGGCAAATCCGGTCATGCTCGTGATCATGGTATGAGTGGGCTCTTGAGTGAATTGAACACTGGAAAAAAGTGCGCAAAAAGAAAGGGATAATGGCAACATGCGACGGAAGGTCGCTTTTGTTTTCCTGCTTTACTTACCATATACAACACTAGACAATTATAGCTTAGCGATTTCACGCGTCCTGTTGCGGCGCGGAGATTCGACTCCAAAAAAATGGCCTCGCAATCCAACGAACCGTTACCCGACGGATACCGACTCAACAATTACACGATTGATAAGCTGCTGTCATCGGGTGGCTTTTCGATCGTCTACTTGGGGCGCGATGAGAGCGGCTTGCCGGTTGCGATCAAAGAGTATCTGCCGGCAGCGCTTGTGATTCGCGTCGACGGTGCCGAGGTCAAAATAAATTCCGACGAAAATCTTGCGGTGTTTCGTCATGGGCTCAAGTGTTTTTTCGAAGAGGGCCGTGCTCTCGCCACGATCTCTCATCCGAACATCGTGCGCGTGGAGAATTTTTTCCGTGCCAATGAAACCGTTTATATGGTGATGCAGTACGTGCGCGGTCGCACCTTGCAGTTTCATATCCAGCGTCATCGCCAGGAGTTCACCGACAGCTTTGTGCGCCGCCTGTTCACCCGCCTGCTCAATGGCCTGCGCGAAGTACACGCCAACAAGCTCCTTCACCTGGATATCAAGCCAGCCAATATTTATATCACCATGGAAGGGGCACCCGTGCTGCTCGATTTCGGCGCGGCCAGACAGGCGCTGAACGCCGATGCACCGCGTTTGCGCCCGATGTATACCGCTGGCTACGCCGCCCCCGAGCAGTACCGCAGCCAGGAACAGTTGGGACCGTGGTCCGATATTTATGCCGTTGGTGCCACAATGTACACCTGCATCGCTGGCGTACATCCGCAACCGGCCAGCGAACGGGAGAAGGATGACCAGATGGTGCCAATTAGAGAGCTTGCACGCCATGCATACTCGAGCGAGTTACTCGACATTGTCGAGTCCTGCCTGAAACTTGACCATCTGGCGCGGCCACAAACGGCGTTTGAATTGCAAAGGGCGCTGATGAAGGGCGTCGCCGAGGTGCCAGAATTGGAAGAGGACGAGGAAGTGGAGCTGGTTGATGACAGTTTCTCCGGCCGCCTGAAGAAAACCTTGAATAAAAAGATTTTTTAATCGTGCGCTTCACAATTTTTCAAGACAGTCATATCGGTGGCCGAAAGTCCAATCAGGATCGGCTAGCCTATTCGTATTCCAAGGACGTGCTGCTGCTGGTAATCGCTGATGGCATGGGCGGCCATGCACGTGGCGAGATCGCAGCCGAAATTGCCGTCAATACGATAACCAATCGATTTCAGCAAGAGGCGCGCACTGCACTGCGCCGACCAAAAGAGTTCCTCGAGTCCGCCATTCACTCCGCACACCGAGCCATTGTGGCGTTTGCGGATCAGCACGACATGCTTGAGTGCCCACGCACGACGGTCGTCGGCTGCGTGGTGCAAAATGGTAAAGCCTGCTGGGCGCATTCGGGTGATTCCCGGCTTTATTGTGTACGCGGCGGCAAGATTGCGGCCGCCACAGCGGATCATTCGCGCGTACGGCAATTGATGGATGCGGGCGTTATCACCGAGGCACAGGCGTTGGTTCACCCGGATCGCAACAAGATTTACAACTGCCTTGGCGGCGTCCTGCCGCCGACGGTGACGCATTCGGAAGACTGGATACTCAAGGTCGGCGATACCCTGCTGCTTTCCACCGATGGGTTCTGGGGCCCGCTCAATGCCGATTTCATCGCTGCTAAACTTGAGCGGGAAGATATCCTTACCCTGGTGCCAAAATTACTCGATGAAGCTGAGCGCAAAGCAGGTGCGGACTCGGACAATCTCTCCGTCATCGGTCTTACCTGGGAGCACCAGGAGGTAGAAGAACCGGCGTCATCAACCATCACCATGACCGAGCCGATCGAAGGCTTCACGACTTCAACAATGAATAACACCCAGCAGGCCTCGCCTTTTAAAGACGATATTTCGGATGAGGATATCCAAAAGGCAATTTCGGAAATTCAGGATGCGATCAAAAGAGCACCGAAGTGACAGTCCGATTGCGATGTCGGACCAGTTTTTACTATGAACGGAAATTCCATGCCACGCCCATTTAATCGTACCGCTGATCAACTGCGTCCCGTCGTCATCACCCGCCACTACACCAAACACGCCGAGGGCTCGGTGTTGGTCGCGATGGGCGACACCAAAGTGCTATGCACCGCGAGTATTGAAGAACGGGTTCCGCCGCACAAAAAAGGTAGTGGCTGCGGCTGGGTGACGGCGGAATACGGCATGCTGCCACGCTCGACCAACACCCGCTCGGATCGCGAAGCCGCGCGCGGCAAACAGACCGGCCGCACTCAGGAAATCCAGCGTCTGATTGGCCGATCCTTGCGCTGTGTGATGGATCTGAAAAAACTTGGCGAACGCCAGATCACGCTCGATTGCGACGTTCTGCAAGCCGATGGCGGTACGCGTTGCGCCTCAATCACCGGTGCGTTCGTGGCGCTGCATGATGCGGTCACGGTATTGCAGGACAAAGGACTGATCAAAGAAACGCCGATCTCTGATTTCATCGCCGCCATTTCCGTAGGCATCAGCGGCTCCGGCCCCCTGCTTGATCTCGATTACATTGAAGACTCGACTTGCGAGACAGACATGAATGTGGTGATGACGGGTGCGGGGAAGTTTGTGGAGATTCAGGGTACGGCGGAGGGGGCGCCGTTTTCAAGATCAGATATGGATGCGTTGGTAGGGTTGGCGGGGCGGGGGATATCAGAGTTGATACTGGCGCAAAAAATTGCGTTAAACCAGTAACGCCAAAAGAGAAGCAGCTTGTCACCGGGCAACCCACCGGTACAAACTTCAGCTAAATGGTGCCGCGCACAGAGAAAACATTTAGAAAAGTCCTCGCTCGCCGGGGTTTTCAAAAAAAATTGATCGGCGAAACCTTACGCTGGTTTCCCCATCAACTGTTTTGCCAAAAAACACTCTGCCGATCAATCACCTCCAGTGCATTTATCGCGTCACCATTCAGCCTGCTGATAAATATATGCAGTATGCGCGCTTCATTTCGACGTACAACTCATTGAGTAACGACGACAAAAGAAGCCCGATGTACTAGTTGGCAATTTCCGACTGAATCATTATTTCCCCCTCGCTTCGTCCACTGCATACCTGCCGATAAATCCACGATCAATCATATTTTTCAAGAGCCAAACCCAGCCTCCTTCCCAGGAAAAATTTCCCCACGACCCAATCGCGTATTTATCACCTGCACTAATCAAATACATGGAACGCGCTTTAGACACATACCGTTGCAACGAGTCTCCTCGCAAAGCACGCCGCAAATTCTCATTCAGCAGTGGGCCGGCTTTTGCCGCATGAGTATTGAATTCTGGCCTTTCGTGATTTTCTATTAAGGAGCAATCGCCAGCCGCAAACACATTGGCGTGCGATATCGATTGCAGTTGGTCGTTCACTAGAATGAAGCCGCCCGCATCGGTCTTTAAGCCGGACTCGCGCGGCCACGTCGCCACTGCTGCACTAGTGGCGGCGATCACGATGTCCGCCTCAACCATCGCACCCGAGGCGAGTTGCACGCCGTCGCGGGTGACATTTGTGACCGCCTGGCCAGCCAAAACCACGATGCCTCGCGCGCGCATGATGCACGCAAGGCGTGGGCCGACGCTACCGGGCAGCGTGCTGGCCGCCGAGATCAGCGTGACACCGAGGTTAAAGTCGAAAAATCTGTGCTGCATCGCCAGCGCCAGTTCTGCGCCCACCGTGCCTTCACCGACGAAAGCAACGCGGGTGCGTTCACCACGCTTGTGCCGCGCCAAGATATCGTCGGTCAATTCGGCATGGGACTCGATAAAGGATTCAATTGGCCTGAGGGGGATTGCGTGTTGAGCCAGCGTTGAAACAATCGACAGCTCAGTGACGGATTCGGAGTCGATGGACAACAGGTCGAAAGGAATTTCCTGTCCATCCGCGCAATGAATCATGCCGCGCGCAAAATTAATGTTCGTTGCAGCCGTCTGCCGAAACAACGCGTCGGCACGCCCGGCCAGTGGCAACAATGGAATCACGCATTGCGAAATGTCATAGTGCCCCGCGATCCAACCTGGCAACATGCCAGAATAAACCTGCCGCGCATATGGCGAAATTAACGTGATTTCAACGCCGTCGAATGGTTGCGGCACCAGCATTGTGAGGGACTTCAACACATGCAAGTGCGCATGGCCTGCGCCGATCAGAACGAGTCTTTTCTTCATCTGGCCCTGAGTGTTACATCGCCGTACCAAGTGGAAACACGCTCATTGGTATTGTCTGTGTCATTGCCAACGGCAACACCAGTAACAGCAGGTGCATCGAAGTCGAATGCCGCGCGAAAATCAGCGACAACATCACGTGATTCGGTCATCCATTTATCGACATTGGCCGCGCCACTTTGCAGCACAATCATTCGAACACGATTCGTGTACGGGCTCCATTGCGTGTGACCGGCGGGATACGTATTGTCCCACACGTAGCAGATTGCAGCTGTCGGAACATCGGGGCCTGCGACCATGCGTGCCAAACGCAGTTTGGTTCGATCTAGAAACGATAGCGATTCCATCGGCACGTCAAAAAACACGTATACGCGCGCGGCGAAATCATCATTTGCCTTGGCCGCCATATTCGCCTTGTCGAGCACCCGGTTTATTTTCCAGCGCCACTCGAGCAAGGCACTCGCCGCGCCGGTGACCGTCGTTAACGGCAGCCCGATGCTGCCCGCGCTGCCGGCGGAGTCCACGCGCAGCACCGTTTTGCCTTCATCTATGACGAGCGAAAATTGATTACTTGCAATCTTTGGAACGGTAACGACGCGAAATTGCGGTGGCAACGTTTGGCCCGGCACGTAATTGGAAAACACACGGGATACCGGCATGGTCACGGTTGTTGCCACATCGGCGGCATTGCTTGCAGCGCAGACAAGGATAACTGCGATGGAAATCACGAAATAATTTTTCATAACCGTTCGAAAGCAATCGGGGGCTCAAGTTCTGCGAGTCTCGCCAAATCTTCGGGGCGATCCACATCCCAACGAGTTGCACCTTCGTGCCACCGCCAGTCAAGCGCGCGAAAGCACTGCCGCTGTGCAGCCAGTACGGTCGGGCCTCCCCAGTCGATGCCTTCGAACATGTGCTGATGTGTGCGGGTCGCGCCTATTAATACATAGCCACCATCTTCTGCGGGAATCAACGCCGCATCAGCGAAGGCGAGTTGTGCGGCGGCATCGCGAATGTCATCTACCGTAATGGAAGGACAATCCGCGCCGACGATAAGTGCGCGGGGGGCAGTTAACAAAGCATTTTCAAACGCGTGTTGCATGCGCTCACCCAATTCGCCACCGGATTGCGATGTGAGTGTGATGCTAAAGCGCCGTCGGCATTCAACAAAAAAAGCGTGCGATGCGTCGGGGGCACAACAAATTTCAACCGGACCCACCCCCGCTTCGGTCAAGATCATTAGTGCGCGCACAACCAGTTGCTGGTGTAATTTTGCCGCCGCCGCCGCGCCCAGAATGGGAATGAGGCGCGTCTTCACAGCGCCTGCCACAGGCGCTTTCGCGAACAGCATCACACGGCACGACTTACTTGCTTTCATGGTACGCACGGTGCAATTTAGCCGGATCGGCGCCACAAAAATACGCCAGACGAATTCGCCACATGAGAAGGATCGTGTGCCAGACGCCGTATTTTTCCCAACGCCGGCCGGAAGTCGCTATTTTTTGACGCAAACAAATAGGTGGGCTGCTTTTTTTTAGCAATGCACATATCGCGACATCCTCCATCAACGGGATGTTGGCAAATCCGCCTGCCGCGATGAATGCCTCGCGAGTCATGAACAAACCCTGATCGCCGGTCGCGACGCCGGTCAATTTTGAGCGTTGATTCATGAACCAGCTAACGACCGGCAAAAAAAAATGCCGGCCATCGATGGTCACGTCGAATCGCCCCCACGTGCGCAAGGTGGATTGCAGTCCATTGAGAATCAGTTGGTCGGCATCGGACGGTAGCACTGAGTCAGCGTGCAGAAAAAGCAGCGCATTGCCGTTAGCTATCTTTGCACCGGCATTCATCTGCCTGGCACGGCCCCGATCTGTCGCGGCGCTATCGATAACATGGTCGACTAACTGCGCTGCAATTTGCGTCGTCCCATCGACGCTTCCGCCATCAACCAGAATGACTTCAACACCGCGCGACCGCATGGCTTGCAGAGACACCAGTGTGGCAACAATATTGTTGGATTCGTTGAGCGCGGGAATTACGATGGACAGTCGCATGGCGTCATTGTAGCGAAGTGCTTGCCATCCCAAGCGGCCTCCACTGGATCTTCTCATTGGATTTGGTGTTCCGGACTGTCCCTCGCCTCATCAAGCCAGCTTCGGTTCATGAGTGCTCTAAAAACAATGGCTTTTGCCAGTTTGCTGCCCGAGTATCAGCACTTCTGACGCAAAAACGTCACGAAACTGTCACATAACCATACTAATCTGACGTAGCTGTACTATTTACTCATCAGGAGGTTTCATGAAGTTGTCCACCAAACTAACCATTATTGCTGCGCTGCTCGGTTCGTCGCTATTTTTACCGACAGCCCATGCACAATCTATTGTCAAGATCGACGGCTCTTCGACCGTCTACCCGATCACCGAGGCGGTGGCTGAAGAGTTTCAGAAGTCGAAAAAGGGCGCTGTGAAAGTTACGGTCGGTATTTCAGGCACTGGTGGTGGATTCAAGAAATTCTGTCGCGGTGAGACTGATATTTCCGATGCGTCGCGTCCGATTCTGAAAAAAGAAATGGAGGATTGCAGAGCGGCAGGCATCGAATATTTTGAGCTGCCCGTTGCATTCGACGCCCTGACTGTCGTCATCAACCCCGCCAACGACTTCATCAAACAGTTAACCGTTGAAGAGCTCAAGCGCATCTGGGAGCCTGCTGCACAAGGAAAGGTGAAGAGCTGGAAGGATGTGAACCCACTTTGGCCAGATCAGGCGCTGAAATTGTTTGGCGCTGGATCGGACTCCGGTACTTTTGATTACTTCACCGAGGCAATCGTCGGCAAGTCCAAGTCGAGTCGCGGTGATTACACCGCTTCTGAAGATGACAACGTGCTCGTGCAGGGCGTAACGCGTGATAAAGGTGCGCTCGGCTATTTCGGGTTTTCGTACTACGCAGAAAACGCAAAAAAACTAAAGGCGGTACCTATTGTTGAAAAAGCGGGCAAGCCTGCTGTCCTGCCATCGAATGAGAGCGTGCTCAACGGTACCTATCAACCGCTTGCGCGTCCCATTTTTATTTATGTGAGCGTGAAAGCTTATGCAAAGCCGGAAGTGAAAGAATTTGTGACTTACTACATGGCAAATGGTGCCAAGCTAGCCAAAGAAGTTAAATTCGTACCTGCGCCGGACAGCATCTACAAAATCAATCTCGAACATATCGCCAAGGGCAAGAAAGGCACTGTGTTTGGCGGCGTTGCTGAAGTGGGCGTGACGATAGATGAACTCGTTAAGCGCGAAGCCAAGTCATAACCCCGTGGGCATATCCTGAAAACCTGGCGGAGGGGTAACCCTCCGCTTTGCTTATTGAGCCTAGCAACGGATACTATTCGTGAGCCAAACCATAATTTCGCCGAGTGAGATGAGCACTTTTCCACCCTCCATTCCGACCACAACGGTCCCCCGTTCCGGAACCACGCAGACAAGACTCGCCGCGCGTCGGTCGCGGATGGTGCGCGAAAAGATCATCGAAATTCTGCTGTTTCTCGCGGCTTTGTCGTCCGTCGCGACGACGACGGGAATCGTGATCATCCTGGTGGGTGAATCGCTACCGTTTTTCGCGGCCATACCACTGAAGGATATTCTGTTCGACACACAATGGACGCCGTTGTTCGATGATGCCCATTACGGGATCGCGGTGCTGCTGTCCGGAACCATCGTTAGTTCAGCGGTAGCGTTGTCGGTGGCAATTCCGCTTGGCACGATTATCGCGCTGTATCTCAGTGAGTTCGCGTCTTTCAACGTGCGCGAGATCGCCAAACCTATTCTGGAGCTGCTTAGCGGTGTGCCAACAATTATTTTTGGCTACTTTGCACTGCTGGTGGTGACGCCATTGCTACAGATATTGTTTCCAAGCCTGCCTGGTTTCAGTCTGTTATCTGCGGGCCTGGTGATGGGAATCATGATCATTCCGTATGTTGCCTCGATTAGTGAGGACGCCATGCGCGCGGTGCCGATGAATCTGCGGGAAGGCTCCTACGCGATGGGTGCAACGCGCTTCCAAACCGCAGTACGTGTAGTGACGCCCGCCGCCTTTTCCGGCATTGTGGCCGCCTATATTCTCGGTATCTCACGCGCGGTCGGCGAGACCATGATTCTTGCGGTTGCGGCGGGCATGCAACCGAACCTGACCTGGAATCCGGCTGAACCGGCTGCAACCATTACTTCGTATATCGTGCAGGTCGCACTTGGCGATCTGCCGCACGGCAGTATCGGTTACCAGACAATCTTTGTGGCGGGTCTGTCGTTGTTTATTCTCACGCTGGTCTTCAACATGCTGGGCTTCTGGTTGCGCAAGAAGTATCGGCAAGTCTACTAATTTCGAGAACCCTATGGCCTCCCCCGAAAAACTCGCCGAACTGCGCGCGCTGATCACCAGGCACAAGCGCTTTGACACTCTCTTCTCTGCAATCGGCGTGTTGGCTCTCGCCGTCGGGGTACTGACGCTGGCCGCACTCCTTATCAACATGGCCATCGACGGCGTGCCGCGTCTCAATATGGAGTTCTTTACGTCGTTCCCATCGCGCAAAGCCGAGAACGCGGGCATTTTGTCGGCTTGGGTCGGCTCAATGCTGGTGATGCTGGTCACCGCGCTGGCGGCGATTCCCCTGGGTATTGCCTCAGCGGTGTATCTCGAAGAATATGCCCGCAAGAATTGGGTCACAGCGATCATCGAGATCAATATTTCCAATCTCGCTGGTGTGCCGTCGATCGTCTACGGGCTATTGGCGCTCGGCGTCTTCGTCTATGCGTTCGGATTTGGCCAGAGCATTCTTTCTGCCGGCCTTACTCTGGCGCTGCTGATTCTTCCGGTCATCATCGTCGCCACCCGTGAAGCGATACGCTCTATCCCGGTCGGTATTCGCGAGGCTGCCTACGGTGTGGGTGCAACAAAATGGCAGGTGACTTCTGATCATATCGTCCCGTATTCACTGCCGGGTATCCTTACGGGTGTCATCATCGGTCTTGCGCGCGCCATCGGCGAGACAGCACCTATTATCACCATTGGTGCACTGACTTTTATTGCGTTTTTGCCGGCCGCTCCTGTGAGTGGCGACTTCCCGTTCCTCAGTTTTGAATGGCTGAAGTCAGCTTTCACCGTAATGCCCATTCAAATGTTTAACTGGACCTCCCGGCCTGAAGAAGCATTCCAGAAAAACGCTGCTGCTGCGGGCCTGGTACTGGTCGTGATGACGCTGTCGATGAATGCTGCGGCCATCTGGCTACGCTATCGTCTGCGCAAGAACATCAAGTGGTAACAACTAGCAATTACTAGTCGAGGATTCAATGTCCGCTGTTCTGCAAACCCAAGCTGCGCCCCTGATCACAAAAGCGGAGGCGAAAAATCTCGATTTTTATTACGGGGATTTCAAGGCCCTCAAGAACATCAACCTGCCGCTTTATGAAAACAAAGTGACGGCGCTGATTGGTCCGTCAGGTTGCGGAAAGTCGACCTTTCTGCGTTGCTTCAATCGTATGCATGATCTGTACGCGGGTACCCGCTACGATGGTGAAATCCGGCTTTATCCGGACAATCTGGACATATTGTCGAGCACGGTGGACCCGATCGAAGTGCGGATGCGCATAAGTATGGTTTTCCAGAAACCAAACCCATTCCCGAAGTCGATCTTTGAAAACGTTGCCTACGGGCTGCGTGTTCGCGGCGAGAGCCGCCGGACAGTCCTCGATGAAAAGGTCGAGGAAGCGCTACGCGGTGCAGCACTCTGGGATGAGGTGAAGGATCGCCTGAAAGACTTGGCATTCACGTTGTCAGGCGGTCAACAACAACGTCTTTGTATCGCGCGTGCACTAGCCACCGATCCTGAAATCCTGCTATTCGATGAGCCCACCTCGGCGCTCGACCCGATTGCGACCGGCAGTATCGAGGAACTTGTGGCGGAGCTGAAAAAAAAGGTAAGCATCCTTATCGTCACGCACAATATGCAGCAGGCAGCCCGCGTCTCGGATTACACGGCTTATATGTACATCGGCGAAGTGGTCGAATTCGGCGACACCAACCAAATCTTTTTGCGGCCAAACAACAAACAAACCGAAGACTACATCACCGGTCGCTTCGGCTAAGAGGGCGGACTTACCATGAACGACAAACACATATCGACCCAATTTGACAACGAGCTAGGGGATATTTCTTCCCGTGTACTGGAAATCGGCGGCATGGTCGAAGCGCAGGTGCAACATGCGATCTTTGCCTTGCTCAATCACGATCTTGCTGCCGCAGACGCCGCACTCGAGGGAGGTGATCGCGTGAACACGATGGAAATCACCATTGATGGTGAGCTCTCGGCGATCATCGCCCGTCGTCAGCCTGCAGCGCGCGACCTAAGGCTCTTGATTGCTATTTCCAAGACCACCGCCAATCTGGAGCGGGTGGGTGACGAGGCCGAGAAAATCGCGCGCATGGTGAAATCGATCATTAAAAGTGGCCACGGTCAGCGCGTGCCGTCGGCCGAGTTGCGGGTAGCCGCCGATCTTGCAGCGGCGCTGTTACGCAAATCGCTGGATGGATTTGCGCGCCTCGATACAGCACAAGCCGTCACGATCGTGAGAGACGATGACCTTATTGACCTCGAATTCAACGGCTTTGTCCGTAAACTCATCACGTACATGATGGAAGATCCGCGCACAATTTCGACCAGCCTCGATCTTTTGTTTGTGGCCAAAGCGCTAGAGCGAATTGGTGACCACGCCAAAAACATCGCCGAATTTACAATTTACGTCGTCAAGGGCGCCGATGTCCGCCATTTGCCGCTGGATGTCCTAGAGTCCACTGTACGTTAGCCCCCCAACGTCTTACTCAATGAGAAAACGAAGCGCATGAAAAACCCTCCGCGCGTCCTAATTGTCGAGGACGAACCGGCGATTGCCGAACTGGTTGCCGTAAATTTAAAACACGGTGGATTTCTGCCCATCTGCGCAGAGGATGGCGAAAGCGCGCAACGCGAAATCAATGCAGTACTGCCGGATGCGATCCTGCTCGATTGGATGCTGCCCGGCGAAAGCGGCTTGTCGCTCGCCCGCAAATGGCGTCGCGACGCACGTACCAAGACTGTGCCTATCATTATGCTGACCGCACGCGGTGACGAGCCTGATCGAATCGCCGGCCTCGATGCAGGCGCAGACGACTATCTGACCAAGCCGTTTTCGGTGCAGGAAATGCTTGCACGTATCCGTGCC
>JBKJMK010000221.1:0-3149 GCA_046596005.1 Usitatibacteraceae bacterium
GCGCGTTTGTCCCTGCGCGTTTGCCGCCGGCGGCACCCGCGCTCGATTCGGCCTCTTTTTCTCCGGCACTGGGCGCGGCTGAGCTAGCTGTCTCGCGCTTGAACGCAGTGGCAGGTCTGGTGCAGTCGATGCGATGGCTGACTTATTCCGCTTTGCGCAAGGAGGCTCTGCTTACTTCGCAGATCGAGGGCACACAGGCCACGCTGGTGGATGTGTTTGATGCCGAGGCGGATTTCGCGATTGCCAATGCCGATGATGTCGAGGAGGTCACGAACTATCTGCGTGCGTTCGAGTACAGCGTGGATCAGTTGCGCAGGCCGCGCGGGCTGCCGCTATCCCTGCGCTTGTTGTGCGAGGCGCATCGGCGTTTGATGACTGGTGCGCGTGGCGGTGCGAAGCAGCCGGGCGAAATTCGCCGTTCGCAGAACTGGATCGGCGGCACGCGTCCTGGCAATGCCGCGTTTGTTCCGCCGCCGGAGGGCAAGCTTGCCGGTTTGCTGTCGGATCTGGAGCACTTTATCCATGCCGGGACCAAGCTTCATTCGCTGGTGAAGGTGGCGCTGGTGCATGCGCAGTTCGAGACCATTCACCCGTTTCTCGATGGCAATGGTCGTATCGGCCGCCTGTTGATTGCGTTGATGATGGAGGAGTACAAGTTGGTCCATGCGCCGGTCTTCTATGTGAGCAGCTTCCTCAAGCGGCATCAGGCGGAATACTACCGCCGGCTCGGCGCGATTCGGTCGGAAGGCGATTGGGAGGGCTGGATCGCTTTTTTTCTGGAGTGTGTTGCCGCTGCGGCTGCCGAGTCCGAACAAAACATCATCGATATTCAAACCATGATCAATGCGGACCGTACCCGGCTGCTTGCCACCAGCAATATTTCGCAGGCAACCTATCGCCTGTTCGAGCTGCTACCCGAGATGCCACGCTTTACCGTTGAGACCGCTCGCAAGGCGCTGGATACCTCGTTCCCCACGGCCAATGCCGCAGTGGCAAATCTGGTGCGCGTCGGTATCGCGACAGAGCTGACCGGCCGCAGCAAGAACCGCGGCTTTAGTTATGAAGCGTATGTGCAGCGTTTGGCGCGATAGCGTTTTCGGAACTTCTAAAGACCCCACGTTCGTGCTGAGCCCGTTGCAGCACAGCCTAACTTACCCTTGACACATTGTGGCCCCATCAACTTTTCAAGGCTCACCCACTTGCCGCTACTTCTAACCATCACCGAATCAATAGGCTGGCTGGTCTTCATCTACATGGGTGGAGCAGGCGTTTATGAAATGCTGAGCGGCCGGAAAGTACGCGCGACAGCATTTCTCGCCGGCGCATTTGGCTGGATTGTCGTTACGTTCGTGGTGATGTGGGCGGCGCGGCTTGGTGGTACGTTGCTGGGGATATTGATGGCGTTGGCGTACTTGGGTGCAACGGGCTGGCTGGTTTACAAAGTCTTTCGATTACTTGGTAAGCCCGATATGGATATTCGATAGTTCAACTGCGCATTGAAAATCAGCGGCGGAGTCGAAACACAAGCATCGGCGCGGTCCCTGGCCACATTTAGCCCTGCACGGTGCGCCAGTGCTAGTGGCTTCCATCCCACGTTGCCACACTACCCAACCGGCGTCAGCAATCGCCCATGAGTAAAAAACCCGCGAAGATTCGCCAGCGTCAAATCAGCCATCGCCTGCCTTGTTTCATGCGTGCCGCTGGCGATATGCGGCAGCAGCACCACATTGTCGAGCGTCAGCAATGCTTCAGGTACCTGCGGCTCGTTCTCAAACACGTCCAATCCCGCACCGGCGATTTTTTTATTTACCAGCGCATCCACCAGCGCCGCTTCATCGATCACCGAGCCGCGCGCGATGTTGATCAGAAAGCCGTGCGGGCCGAGCGCGTTGAGCACGTCTGCCGATACAAGATGCCGCGTTTCCGGGCCACCCGCGCTTGCAACGACGAGAAAATCTGCCCAGCGCGCCAGCGCCGCAAGTGACGCTTCATAAGTAAAGGCGACGTCCTCCACGCGACGCCGATTGTGATAGCGCACATCCATTTCAAAACCCGACGCGCGCTTTGCAATCGCACGACCGATGCGACCGAGGCCGAGAATGCCCAGGCGCTTTCCGCTCACCCGTGTTTGCAAGCGAAATGCACCGCGCTGCCAATCGCCGCGACGCACGAATCGCTCTGACGCCGAAATGCCGCGTGCGACATCGATCAATAAGCCAAACGCAATATCGGCGACGCAATCGTTGAGCACGTCTGGCGTATAGCCGATTGGTATGCCGCGCTTTGTCGCGGCAGCGACATCGATCGTGTCGTAGCCGACACCAAAGCTGGAAATCACTTTCAGGTTGGGTAACGCATCGATCAGGGCTGCGTCTGCACCCCAGCGCGCGGAGGTGGCGAGGCCGACAAAATCACTGCCATGCGCGGCCAGGAAGGTCGCCTGATCTGGCTCTTTCCACAACTGATGAACGTCAAATTCAGTCGCCAACGCCGTTTCAAGCGCGGGCATATAAGCGCCTTTTTGCAGTACGCGAAGTTTCATTGGTAGTGGCCGGTGGTTAATTTTGTGGTGCCGCAGCAGCAATAAATTTCTCTATCAGTGTAACCGGCACGCCTGCCAGTGTGGCTGCGTCTTTCAACGTCTTGATCGTGGCATCCGACAGCAATAGCCCTTCGCGCAAATTGCGTGCACGCGCGGCGCGCTCGACCTCGCCCGGCAGCAGCACGGGCTTGTCGGCATCAGCAGGTGTTGCTGATTTAATCCAGTCTGCAAATCTTGCCGCTTCCGTGACGATCCAATTATCTGCCGCGAGCAATGAAGGATCGATGGCGATCACGGTGAAATTATTGCAGTTGATTTTCCGGTCCGGGCCACTCGCCCCGCCACCCGAAATCGCCCCCGCCATCAAGTCCACCATCAGCGACAGCGCATAACCTTTGTGCCCCGCGTCCAGCCCACCCAGCGGCAACAAGGAACCACCGTCGTAGAGCGCCTTGGCGTCGGTGGATGACTTCCCCTCGCGGTCAACAATCCATCCCGCAGGAACCGGCTTGCCGGCGTCGCGGTTCAGCCGAACTTTGCCTTCGGCCACAACCGACGTGGTGAGATCGACAACGATGGGTTCGCCACCCGCGACCGGCATGCCCCA
>JBKJMK010000230.1:0-4005 GCA_046596005.1 Usitatibacteraceae bacterium
TGTAATTGTCAATTTGCATCGGTAGGTGGTGAGTATGGTGGTTCTGGAATGTTTGCACCCACGCGTATTGGAAATTGGATCACTTTTGCCTCCTTGTGCCTGACGCGAAATCAATAAAGTGGCGCAGGCCCCGGAAACGCCGTCCACTCATTGGCCTGCGGAGGCGGCAGGAACTCAACGCGATCAGCAAGGAAGTCCGCAGTTGCGCCGATCACGCTTTGATCGCGCAGGATTTTGCGGTGTCCCAGCCCATAGGTGCGCTTGAAGCGCGCATCCGGCCAGGATCGCGCGACGGTGAGCCCGCTTTCAATGCGCACATCCTTGTCGTTTTGGTCGTGAATAACCAGTGCTTTGGCCGTCATCGCCGCCACGGCACCCGGCATTTCGAATTCCTGCCAGTTCACGCCGATTTTTTGCTCCAACCGCCACTGCATGGCCGCGCGGATGCGCTCTGGCAGGCCAAGCATGCGCGCAAAAAATCGTGAATAGCGGATAAGCGACGCAGGCGGTGCGATCTGCACCACGCGAACATTCTTCAGTTCACGCAGTTCTCCGCGCAATGCGATGCCGATGCCAGCACAGCCCAGCGAATGACCGACAAAACCAGCGACCACCACACCTTCCGCCTGCACCGCGCGAGCCACCGCGACGACGCCTTTGGCAAAATCGGTGATCGGCGCCTCGCGGCCTTCGCTCATGCCGTGGCTGACGTGATCAAACAGCCAGACCTGATATCCACCATCAAGAAGTGGCTGGACAAATTCCCGAAACTGCGCACCGCGACCGCCCCAGCCGTGGCTCATGATGATGGCCGGTCGCCATCGGTCACCGAACTGCCATGCAGCGAGCTTGCCAATAGGAGTGGCGATCGAAACGCGTCGGCCATTTTGCAGGTGGCGCAATTCGGGCGGCGTGTGCGCGTGATGAGGTGGCGTGATGAAACGCTTCGCGGCGGTGCGTGCGACCCAAGCAGGAGCAATCAATACCGCGATGGTCGTCGTAGTGCGGAGCAGTGGCAAAATGACATGGTTGCGAACGATCGTGCTATTAATGGCGCTGGCAAGGGCAACATTCATGATGATCTCCTTAGGGGAAAACTAGTTGGTGGTGCGGCCGAGGACCCGGCCAGGAACTTGTGTAGCGAGGTTGGAGGCTGTCAGCCGATCGAACGCTTTGCGCGCACGCGCATTGGCATTTGCGTCCTGAAACAAACTACGGGAGCGATAACAACTCGAAACAATGCCGAATAATTCAAACGCAAATTGCTCCGGATCGGTGTCCGTTGAAAGTTCGCCCGTGTCCTTCGCCATTTGCACACAGCGCATCATTTCGTGATGCTGACGTTGCATATGCTCGACAACGGCATCGCGCATCGGCCCGGGCCTGTCATCGAATTCGGTGTTCGCGGCAATCATGGGGCAGGCCCTCAAACCGCTCCGCTCCATCCACTGCAGCCAATTGTCAAACATGAGCGATAACCGCTGTAAACCACGTGGTGCTTTCAACGCAGGCATAAAGGCCACCTCGTTGTAGCGGCGTACCGCCTCATCGAGTGTGGCGATCTGCAACTCTTCCTTGGAGCCAAAATGGGCGAACAGGCCGCTCTTGGACAGGCCCGTCTGTTCCGCGAGCAAGCCAATGGTGAGGGCGTCAAACCCGTGCACCCCCGCGTGCTGCACGGCGGCTTCAAGGATGAGAGCGCGGGTTTCTTCGCCTTTGGAGAGTTTTGCGACTTCGACTGACATGTAGTGAATAATAGTACGACCGTTCGTACTATGTCAACAGTCTTGAATTCGCGAGTTCGGCGGTTTGCCAGCGCCATGGAAAATTAGCTTGCCGCGCAAACTGCAGTTCAATCAGGACCTTCGCGTTCTATATCTGCCGCTGTCGTCCGGTTCCACGCTATGTGTACTGCCGCACAGAGCAACTTGCACCGTTGACGGACAATTAACATTGTTGACAATGCCCGAGGCAAACTGGGACACTGAATTGACGAAAATTTTTCGCGACAGCGCTACGGAAACTATTACGCCTATGACAGTACAGAAATTACAGAAATTACAGAAAGTACAGTGCGTAAGTGCTTGACAAGTCGTACAATATGCTTTACTAAGTACTACTAAAGTGGATTCCGCCGGAATTTACCGCAAAATAGGAAAACGTCATGAAGACTCTAATTGCCTCTGACACTCAGTATCCTCAGGGCCTGTCCACCGTTGCCAAAGCAGGTTTCAGGTTCAGTCAAAATTGTCTGCGCGCAATGACAAGCTTGGTATTCGCGGCACTCTTTTTATTTACGTATAGCGGAGCCGTATTGGCCGCAACTGCGCCACCGCTCGGATCGACCAGCACATATGGGGTCGTTTCCCAGACCTTTACCAATTCCAACACCGCACCGCAAACCATCATCAACGGCGACGTTTGTTATACGACACCACCCGTTACTCCACCACTGCTAATTAACGGTGCCACCGTTGTGCCGTGTCCGCCCGCAACCGGGACGGATCAAGGACTCGCCGTGGCGAATCTGAATGGGCAGATCTGTACATTTCTCGGCGCTGGTGCGATTACGCTGGACTCGGTAATTATTGGGGCTAATCCACCTGGAACCATCCCGCCTGGTTGTTATTCCAGTGGTGGCGCAATGAATGTCACCGCGACTACCACGGTTACTCTCAATGGGGCCGGCGTATACGTCTTCCGGCCGGGAGGAGCGCTAACGACCGGTGCCAATTCCCGCGTTATCCTCGCAAATGGTGCCTGTGCTTCCGACGTATTCTGGGCTCCCGTCGCCGCCACGACCATTGGCGCAAACGCTGCGCTGTCACCTACGCCGACGTTCGTAGGAAATATTCTTGATGCCGCGGGTATCTCGATAGGACAATTTGCAAACTTGACAGGACGAGCGCTGGCATTTGGTGGAACTGTCACGACAAACGCAGTTACGATTACCGTCCCTACTTGCGCTCCATTTGCAGGCAATCCCGCCAACATCCCCACACTTTCCGAGTGGGCGATGATCATGCTTGCAGGACTTTTGGCTTTTATGGGCTTTGCCGCGTTGCGCAGACAGCAAAGGTAGTCGTTGCGGTTGCGTCATGAGGTCGGCAAATATCAGCGGGTGGAATGACGCCCGCGACGCGAAGCCTCGCACAGTGTTGATTCCCTTCTATTCATGGTGCGCTTCTTTATTCTCTTTGTCGTCATCCTGAGCACGTTGTTCGCGGCTGAGTTGACGGTGCCTGTACAGAGCGCCATCGTGGTGCCGTGGACCAAGGCGCTGGTGCGCATTAGTGCCGGCCTCATTTTGCTGTTCGATTCCCAGGTTGCCGTTTTCGGCGATATTCTGCAGAGCTCGACCAGCGGCTTTGCGCTTTCCGTCAGGGCAGGCTGCAACGGCGTTGAAGCGGCACTGATGCTCATCGCGCCGCCAAGCGCATTCCGGGAATCGCTGGGGTAAACAGGCGCGGTGAAGGCAAGCCATACGACCTGCAGACTGCGTCAAGGTTGACCGGTTCATACATTTTTATTTATCGAAACATACTTTGGGGCATTAGCTACTTGCTGGCAAGCGGATGGTGTACTGTCCGGATTTGTCATCGCGCACCACAACGACAAGCTTTCGCTTCTCTGCATCTTCGACCAACTCCTTGAAGTTGCGATAGCCATATGAAGACTCATTGAAACCTGGCCTGCGCCGCTGCATTGTGGGCTTGACCATTGAACCCCAGAGTTTTTCATCCGAGCCGCGCTCCGCGATCAAGTCTTCAACGGTGTCGACGAGAAATTCGAGCACTTCGATGCGCTTGTCATCTTCCGGCCTCTGCGCAGTCTTTTTTGCCGCACTCAGCGCAGGCTTTGCCGTTGCCTGCTTGATGGCCTTTTTCTTCGCTTCCTGCGCGCGCACCAGATCGTCGTAATAAATAAACTCGTGACACGCGCCGCTAAGCAGGTCGGACGTTGAGTCATTCACGCCGACACCGATCACGCGTTTGTTGTTTTCCT
>JBKJMK010000379.1:0-4481 GCA_046596005.1 Usitatibacteraceae bacterium
GCGAACTCACACCAGACCGTGTGCCCATGGAAAGGCACGGCGCACTATTACGATGTCGTCGTCGATGGCAACGTGAACATGAACGCGGCTTGGTACTATCCGGAGCCGAAGGATGCGGCGAAGCAGATTGCGGGGAGAGTGGCGTTTTGGAAGGGCGTTGACGTTAACAACCCCGTCGCCCCAGCCTAGGACCCAGTCCGTCCAAGTGCTTGAAAATACGATGGACTGGATTCCAGACTACGCTGGAATGACGAATTTTTGAGATTAATAGAAGCTACCGAGAAGGTTAATCAAACACTGGCGAGCTGTTCAGAGCACTTTCATTCCGCGATGCCCGCCGAATGGCGTTCTGTGCAACGTTATGCTGCTGTGTAGTGTACGTTCATACTTTTCGCACGCCATCCCCATATTTCGCAACCGCCCTATCCACCGTCAACAACAACAATCCCTCCGCGCGCGCCTGTGCGACCAGAATGCGGTCAAAAGGATCCCTGTGCAAAGGCGGCAACTCGTTCACGGCAACGGTGTGTTCGCCGGTGACGGGAAGTTCGCGATAACCGTTCACCAACAACAGCCGCCACAAGCGGCGCGGATCGACGTTGAAATCAGCGCGAGCTAGCCCATTCTTGATGGATATCTCCCATAGGCTGGCCGCACTGAACAAGAGTTGATTGGCCGGGTCCAGCAACAGGGCGCGCGCTTTAGCCGAGAGGCGATGTGGTTCGCTCGCCGCCCATAGCAGCAGATGCGTGTCGAGCAGCAGATTCAAGTTTTTTTGCCGGCAAACAGCTGCACAATCTCGTCGCCGCCCATTTGGTCGAAATCATCCGGAACGGCACACTCCCCTGCCATGAAACCCAGGCGGCTATTTGTTCCCGTTTCCGCTTTCCCAAGCGGAATCACTTTGACCATCGGCTTGCCTGCCTTGGCGATGATGAACGCCTCACCCTTTGCGGCCTGCTCGACCAGACGGGAAAGTTGGGTTTTGGCGTCGTGGATGTTGACAGTTAACATGTTGGACTCGCAGTGAACTAATGATGATTAGTTTACCACGCCAAACGATATCGCGACAGAGTCTATGAAAGTAGTCGTGTTCTGCCCGCACTTGCCGCCAATGCCGCAGATGAACCGCCGACGACAGCGAAAGCCAGCGACGCGCCAATGATGTATTCCACGATGTTCCTTCAGACGTCCGGCAGCTTGCGTGCGAGAGGTATTCAATTTCATGTGATCGCGAAAGATCTGACCCCATTTGGGGTGCTTAGTTACTATAGTCTCGAACATGGCATGCTGGCTGCGCATCGTCGCGCTAGTGCTTGCGCAACTTGGCATGGTATACATATGCGCAAGTTTCAGCACATCTTCCCCAACCATGAAATCCCTCTGCGAAAAAATCCGCGTTGACGGCTTCTGTTTCGTCCCCGCATCCGCCGCAACACTATTGCTTGGCGCCCTCCCCGACTGGACAGCCTTCGAAGCCAGTTGGAACGACATGCCAATCGATACCTACATGGCCGATGGTGGTCGCTATCGTCGTCGCCGTCACGCCACCTTGAGCGTCCCGGCTGATGCCACACAGGCGAGACTTGAGGCACACCAGCCGCATTACCAAAGTCTCGATTACAACAATCTCAATGGCGGCTTCGCGCGCCACTTCGAGCCGATTCGCGGGGACATCATTGAGGGCGCGAGTATGTCGGCGCTGCTGGCGCTTTGCATTCAGGTTTTCGGCGGTCTTGCGGCCGGCCGCGCGTGGCATGTGGAGGCACATCAGTTCCGCATTGAAGCCGGTGTGCAGCAACAGGGTATGCCGACGCCGGAAGGCGTACACCGGGACGGTGTGAACTACGTGATGGTGTTGATGGTGACGCGACACAATATCGCTGAAGGCACCACGACGATCCACGATATCGCTGGCCGTCAATTGGCAAGTTTCACTTTAACAGCGCCGTTGGACATGACGCTTGTTGACGATGAGCGCTGCCTGCATGGCGTAACCCCGGTGGTACCGATTGATCCGGCCAAATCCGCTTATCGCGACGTCCTGGTGATTACGTTTCGTGATGCCACAAACACCTAAAATACTCGTTAACTACTTCTAACCGGTAAGCACATGAAATACCTTCACACGATGGTCCGCGTCAGCGATCTGGACGCCTCGCTTGATTTTTACTGCAACAAGCTTGGCCTCAAGCTGACCCGAAAAAACGAATACCCGAACGGGCGTTTCACGTTGGCATTTGTTTCCGCGCCAGGCGATGAAAGTGCGGCGATCGAACTGACCCACAACTGGGACAAGGAGGAATTGGGTAACGCGCGCAATTTCGGCCACGTGGCCTATGCGGTCGATGACATTTATGCGCTCTGTCAAAAACTGCTGGACGCGGGTGTCACCATCAATCGTCCGCCGCGTGACGGGCGCATGGCGTTTGTGCTGTCACCGGACAACATCTCGATAGAACTGCTGCAATCGGGCACGCCCCTCGCCCCGCAGGAGCCGTGGGCGTCGATGCCGAATACGGGCAAGTGGTAATTACTCTGCGAGCATTTTGCCGAGCGCCTGTTTGTCCGCTTCAAGGGCCACCAGTCGCTGGCTATCCTTGTGCATAAAGGCCGCAGCCAGCCGCTGCCCCGCAAGGTTTTCCGCATTGACAACGTCGATTGTAAAAACAAGATTCTCCTTGCCCCATATCTCAGGTGAGTTCCATTTGCCGTGCGTCGAATTCGGCAGCCTGAGCGCTTTGGTCTCGCCCTGCAGCAATGGCGCGGCGCGTAGTTTGTAATTGATATCGTCGCTGAACAGGACCTTGCCGGTCGCCGACTCTTTGACCGTGCCGCGCAGATACAAATTCGTCAGCTCGACATCGGTGCCGTTCTTCACCTTGAAATCCATCACGCTCATTTTCTGCGGCCCGACGCTGTTGAAACGCAGCGACGGTTCGAGAATTTCAATGGGCGAAAGAATACCCTTGGTGCTGGCGTGTTCCTCGCGCAGTTTCGTCAATTGCGTCATTTCGTTCTCGACGTTGGCAAGCTGCTTGGTCGCCTCGTCTTTTTTGCGCTTCCTGCCGGCTGCAATAATCTCGCGCCCGGTCATGCCGTTGACAACCGGCATGAGCTGATCAGCCAATTGCTCCGGGCTTTTGGCGGTGGAAATTTTTTTCATCGCACCAAGGATGCCACCTTCAAAGCCGATGCTGACATTTGAAATGGCCAGTATCAGCAGCGCATCGTCAAGCCGGGCGACCTCTTCGGGCTTGGCCGATTTCTTCATGGCGGCAAGGCTGGCCTCGAAAGTCTTTTCGCTGGATCCATCGATCTTCCGGTCAAGCCCCGAAGTGCAGGCGGCCAAAATCAGGGCAAGCATGATTGAGAAAATGTGTTTCATTGCGCACGTCCCTTCATGGAGATTAGAAACGTCTCGGGATAATGTCGACAAGTATCGATGCGTTCTATGTAATTAACAAACTCCAATACGGGCGCGGAAGATAGACGGAAAACAGTTGGAACACCGCGTGGACAGGTGAGTTTGCCACTTCGCCAAAAAAATTTTCATCACCTCGACGGGGCGCGGTATTCAGGCGGATCCAAACTGATAATCAACGGTCAGCTCAGGGCGCGGCAGGAATCACTGACCCGTGGCGGCGCAACAGCGCTTCGAGCTCATGGCTTTGCATTGCGGGACGACAATAGAAACCTTGAAACTCATCGCAGCCCTCTTCAAGCAACGAATCGAACTGGTGTTTTTCCTCGACCCCTTCGGCAACAACTTTCATTGACAAGCCGTGGGCCATGGCAATCACGGCGCGGGTGATGGCGAGGTCATCACCGTTATGTGGCAAATCTTTTACGAACGCGCGGTCGACCTTGAGAATATCCACCGGTAATAGTTTCAGATAGGCGAGCGAGGAATAGCCAGTACCAAAATCATCGATGGAAAGGCGCACACCGAGAGCGCGCAGTGCTTTGAGGCGCGCGACGGCCTCGTCCATATTTTTCATCACCGCCGACTCGGTAATTTCAAGTTCGATCATTGCGGGGTCAGCGCCACTGACCCGTAGCGCCTCGGCAACGCACTGCACCAGTGCTTGATCGGCGAGTTGATTGGCGGAGAGGTTGACCGCAATCGAGAAGCGCGGCAGCTTTGCATCCCGCCAGATTTTTGACTGTCGACACGCCTGTTCGATGACCCACTTTCCAAGCGGAATAATGAAATTGCTCGATTCGGCAATGGGAATGAAACGGTTGGGCCCCAATACGCCCAGTGTTGGATGATGCCAGCGGATCAGCGCCTCGACACCCTGCATTTTTCCCGAGCTGAATTCTATTTTCGGCTGGTAGTAAAGGTGGAATTCGTTGTTTTCCAACCCCAGGCGCAAGCCCTTTTCAATTTCGAAACGCTCAACGGCGTTTTCGGCTAGCTCGGCCGAATATTCGCTGATACGATTGCGTCCCAGCGCTTTGGCGCGGTACATCGCCAT
>JBKJMK010000390.1:0-4061 GCA_046596005.1 Usitatibacteraceae bacterium
TCTTGCCGATCCTGACCTACTGGATATCGGTCAACGCCGGGAGCGCGCAGGGTTGGGAGCTCGGCAAGCAGACCGCAGCCGCGAGCCTCGGCGTCACTGTGGGCTCTGCTGCAGGCGGACTCCTTTTCGATGTTGCGGGCTTCCCGGGTGCCTCTTTCGTGCTGATCGCGACCCTCACTGCGCTGGGCGTTCTGCCAGGTCTCAGGTTGCCGTATTTGCTGTTGCGACGCAACGCAACCGCGCGTTTGGTGGCAACTTGATTACGCACGTCAACGATGAACCCAACCTCAACTTCAAATTTGGGTATTGCGCGGCATTTTGTTACGTCCAGTTCTACGCCACCGGACGTTTTCCGGTCCAGAGTTTTAACAACTTTTTTCTGAAGGAGTAACCATGTTCAAGCATATTCTGATTTGTACCGACGGTTCACCGCTCGCCAACAAGGCTGCCAAGGGCGGCATCGCACTCGCAAAAGCACTGCGTGCCAAGGTAACAGCCTATTACGCAATCGAAGATCTGCTGCCGATTTATTCTGAAGGCTATGCGTTCGACCAACTGACGATTGACCGTTTCGAAGCCGCGGTACAAACGGTCGGCAAGAAGCATGTCGAGACGATTGGCAAGCTGGCAAAAGCGGCGGGCGTCCCCTTTGCCGCCGTAGTTACAAAGGCCAGCACACCCCACGACGGCATCATCGCAACCGCGAAAAAGCAGAAGTGCGACGCCATCGTCCTGGCCTCACATGGCCGCAGCGGCCTCACGAAGCTATTTATGGGCAGCGTCACGCAGCAAGTTTTGGCGCATTCGAAAATACCGGTGGTGGTGTATCGCTGAATGAAGGCTGACGTGGCTGCACAGATATACGGCAACAATGCATAACCCCGCGACCAGCAGCTTTATCGCGCGCGTCACCCTCTGGTCGGCGCTCTCCTTCAGTCTGAATCTGGTGTGGGAAATCAGCCATGTCGGGCTCTACACGCTATGGAAGGAGGCCGATGGTCTGCGCATCGCCTGGTCGGTATTTCATTGCACCGTGGGAGACGTCTTGATTGCACTTGCGATGTACGCGCTGGCCGCCATTGCGCTCTGGCGCGTGAACTGGCCTGTATCGCGTCCGTGGACAGGAGGACTGATTGTGGTGATCGCCGCAATGGCATTTACCGCATGGAGCGAGTGGTACAACGTGTATCGCGCGGGTGCCTGGGGCTATGCGACAAGCATGCCGCTGATATTCGGAATTGGTCTTACACCGCTGTTGCAGTGGCTGATATTGCCGCTAGTGATGGTGGTCGCCTATCGAAAGCTGTGGCCGGCACTGTATGGCTGGCAAAAGCTGCGTAGTCCGTTTGCAGTCAACAATTTACTAAGGAGCAAAAAATGAGGTCAGAAATCAAAAGTTTGTACCAGACTCGCATTGACGATCATCCGCGCGCTGACGTCACTTTTTCAAGTGCCACAACGTCTACAGGTAGCACGCGCTACACATGCTCGATGCATCCGGAGATTGTGCGTGATGCACCGGGCAAATGTCCAAAGTGTGGCATGACGCTGGTACCAATCTAGGCGATCAGGCGTAGCAACAGACACCATCATGGCCTATCACTATGTATGGCTGATCTGGTCGAGCGCATTCCTGCTGCCCTGGCTGTTGCTGTTCGCGCTGTTTCCGCAGCATCGGCTTCCCATGTGGCGGTCAAGTCTGGTCATGGCGCCATTCGGCTTGACCGAGCCTCTTTTTGTGCCCGAATACTGGAATCCGCCAAGTTTGTTCGAACTAGCGCAGAGAACCGGTTTCGACATCGAGAGTTTTATTTTCAGCTTCGCCATCGGCGGCATCGCGGCAGTTCTCTACAACGTTATCCTGCATAAGCGAATTGACGTGCTCGAACTTGCGGAGCGCCAGCAGTGGCGACATCGCTGGCATCGATGGGCGCTGGCGACACCGTTTGCGTTGTTTCCCATTCTGTATTTTCTACCCTGGAATCCGATCCATGCGGGCATTGCGGCAATGGCATTGGGTGGGATTGCGGTGGTCTTGTGTCGGCCAGATCTGAAGTCCAACACGCTGATCGGCGGAATATTGTTCCTTGGGCTCTACACGGTTTTCCTGCTGGCACTCAAGTGGTCAGCACCCGGCTACATCGAACAAGTCTGGAATTTCGGGGCGCTGACCGGCGTGCGCATTTACGGCTTGCCTCTCGAAGAACTGTTGTTCGGATTTTCATTTGGACTCATGTGGACGGGGATATATGAACACTTCATGTGGAAACGAAGTGTTGCCAATTAGCCATCGCGCGCGTTTTCTCCCTTCGGTTGCAATGTCAGTTTTCTGCGGCTGCCGACAAACTCCAGCACCCGCGCGGATCACGGGACAGAAATGCCTGGAAACGCCCGCCAATATTGAATGTTGCCCGACTTTCATGTCGGGACACTGAGCCGTTCGCAATGAGATTGTCGAAGGAAACTTAAGCAGCGGTTTCCAAGGCGCGGCAACAAAAAGAGCCAAATGACACTAGCCAAACAAGAACTTGAAAGCACCGTAACCGAACTCACTGCGCCCGGCAAAGGCATCCTCGCGACCGACGAAACTGTCGGCACCATCGAGAAACGCTTCAGCGAGTTGAATGTTGTGTGCACCGAAGAGACCCGCCGCGATTACCGGGAGCTCATGTTTTCGACACCTGGACTGAGTGCGTTCATCAGCGGTGTCATTCTTTTCGATGAGACCGTCAAGCAGAAAAGCGGCATCGGCGTGCCGTTACCGCAGTTGCTGAAATCGCAAGGGTTGGTGGTAGGCATCAAAGTGGACAAGGGTTTGGTACCGCTACCCGGTTTTGTGGGCGAGAAAGTGACGCAGGGTCTGGACGGTTTGGCGGAACGGCTGCGCGAATATAGGCAACTCGGTGCCCGCTTCGCCAAGTGGCGCGCGGTGATTGGCATCGGCACCGACATCCCGACGGCAGCGGCGATTGCAGCCAATGCGCATGCCCTGGCGCGCTACGCGGCCATCTGCCAGGAGCAGGGACTGGTGCCGATCATCGAGCCCGAAGTATTGATGGACGGCGACCACACACTAGACGACTGCGCGCGTGTCACCGAAGAGGTTCTTCATGCCGTTTTTCACGCACTACACCAGCAACGCGTCGCGCTCGAGTGCATGCTCCTGAAACCCGCCATGGTGTTGCCGGGAACCACCTGCCCTACGCAGGCTACACCGCTACAGGTTGCAGCGGCGACACTTACCAGCTTGCGGCGCACCGTGCCCGCAGCAGTACGAGGGATCAATTTCCTTTCCGGCGGGCAGAGTGAAACGACGGCGACTGCAAACCTTAACGCCATCAATGCGAAAGCAGCAAGCCAATCGTGGAACTTGAGCTTTTCTTACGGGCGAGCCCTTCAGGCACCCGTGCTCGACGCATGGCGCGGTGACGCGGCGAACAAAGAAAAAGCACAGCACGCGCTATCCCATCGGGCGCGTCTCAATAGTGCCGCTTGCGAAGGCAAGTACACAATCGATATGGAGAACGCGACGTGAGTGGGAAAAAGTAGCATGAAAAACGTGAGCCCTTTGGCCGGGAAACCCGCCACTCCGGCGAAGCTGGCCAACATTCCAAAATTGGTAGCGGCCTACTACAGCGGTGTGCCTGACTTCTCGATAGCGGCGCAACGCATCTCGTTTGGCACATCCGGGCATCGCGGTTCCGCGCTGCAAAATAGCTTCAACGAGTGGCACGTGCAGGCGATCATCCAGGCGATATGCCAGTACCGCTATGCGCAGGGTTTCAATGGCCCGCTGTTCCTCGGCATCGACACGCACGCGCTGTCCGAACCGGCGTTTGCCAGTGCACTCGAAGTGTTGGCGGCAAATGGCGTGGAAATCATGATCGCCACAAAGGACGAATACACCCCCACTCCGGTAATTTCGCACGCGATTCTCGCCTACAACCGTGACCGCGTTACAGGGCTCGCGGATGGCATTGTCATCACGCCTTCACACAACCCGCCGGAGGATGGTGGCATCAAATACAATCCGCCCAACGGCGGCCCCGCGGGTACTGACG
>JBKJMK010000434.1:0-13434 GCA_046596005.1 Usitatibacteraceae bacterium
AGCAAACGCCGCGTGCATCTGTCAGACACCCGCACGAATGGACTCAATTACTTGATGATGCGTAGCTTGCCGCGAGGCGGTGCCTTGGGCTTGTCGGGGGGCGTTGTTTCCTGATCCGCGCTCGTCGCGATATTCGACAGAGCGAAAGCCGACGCTACAACAGGTGTCGTGGATACCGACTGCAAAGCGGGCACGGTCGATACCGCCGGGGCATTGGTGGAGGCTTTTTCCGGCGCAGATTCCGCGTCGAAAAAAACGCCACGGCCGTTCTCTCGTGAAAATATACTTTGCACAGCGTAAATCGGCACTGCGATTTCTCGCGAGACGCCATTGAAGCGCGCCGAGAACTGGATCATGTCATTGCCAATGGTGAGGTTACGTGTGGCTTGCTGGCCCATCGAAAGGACAATCTCGCCATTCTTCACGTACTCCAGCGGCACGCGCGTGTTTTGGTCCACCTTTACATTCAGATATGGCGTGAAGCCGGAATCAGCGCACCATTCGTAGATTGCGCGGATCAGGTAGGGTTTGGTGGAGAGTTCAGGCATTGTGCGGAAATGCTTTCGACAATCGAACTTATCACGCTAACGAGCCGTTCAGCGAAACGTCAGCCAGTATTTGATGGCGCAAGAAAATTTTTCAGTTTGCAAAAGACAGCCGTCTGATTTGCACGCCATCAGCTGGTCACTTCCTCATCGCCTTCTCGGACGCGGTCATCGAATCGATAAACGCCTGACGCGAGAATAAACGCTCAGCATACTTAAGCAATGGTGCAGCCGCCTTGGGCATATCGACTTGATAATGCTCCAGACGCCACAACAAGGGTGCAATGGCGACATCGAGCATGGAGAATTCGTCGCCAAGCATATGCTTTTGCTTGACGAATATCGGCGCGAGCTGAATCAGATTTTCGCGGATATATATTCGCGCCTTGTCGTACTGGTTCGGTTTGCCACGCTCGAGAGTGTCTACGTGATTGAAGATTTCGTTTTCCATGCGGAACAGGATCAGTCTTGCGCGCGCGCGCATCACTGGATCTGCAGGCATCAGCTGAGGGTGCGGAAAGCGTTCGTCGATGTACTCATTGATGATATTTGATTCGTACAAAATCAGATCGCGCTCCACCAGAACGGGTGTGCGGTTGTAGGGATTCATCACCGCCAGATCTTCGGGCTTGTTCATCAGATCGACGTCAAGGATCTGAAAATCCATGCCCTTTTCATACAAAACAATGCGGCAGCGGTGGCTGAAGGGGCAAGTCGTCCCCGAATATAGAGTCATCATGGCGGTTTACCCGTTTTCTTTTACGTAAATTTATTGATCTTCAAATCGCACGAGCCGTGAAGCCATGGCCGCTTGTGTGCTCGGGCCTGATAAAAACGCGTCTATTTGACGTCTTTCCAGTACTCGTGTTTTAACCACAGCGTGATGAAAAACGCGATGACAAGGAAAAACATCACCAAGACACCGAGCTGCGTACGTTGCGCGCGCGCAGGTTCGGCCATATAGGTCATGTAGTTGACGAGATCCGCAACGTAACGGTCGTAGTCGGCTGATGACATACTGCCAGCGCGATCATTGGCGAGCTTCATTACCGGTTCTAACTTGCCGTCATGATCACGTCTTTCGCCCACCTTTGCCAGCACCTGGGTACCCTGAAGGTCGTGGAGAACGTGTGGCATCGAGACACCTTTAAAAACCGTATTGTTCCAACCCGTTGGCGATGCATCGTCACGATAAAAGCCGCGCATGTAGGTATACAGCCAGTCGGAGCCGCGCACGCGGGCCGCCAGCGTCAGATCCGGTGGCACGCTTTTGAGCCAGTCTTTCGCGTCGGCCGGATCGAGCGATGAGACCATCGTGTCACCGATTTTGTCGGTGGTGAACAAGAGGTTTTCCTTGATCTGTTGTTCGGTCAAGCCGATCTGCGTGAGGTGGCTGTAGCGCATGAACTGCGCGTTGTGACAATTCAAACAATAATTAATGAAGATCTTGGCACCTCGCTGCAACGACGCCGTGTCCTTCAAGTTTACCGGGGCGACATCCAGATGCACTTCCGTACCAGACGACGCAAATACCAATGCTGCGCTAAACGATAGACTAGCCAGCAGAAATTTCAGAGTGGTTTTCATTAGAACGTCACCCTTTCCGGTTCCGGCTTTTCCTTATCGACTTTGGTGTACCAAGGCATGAGAATAAAGAATGAGAAATAAACGACGGTCAGCACGCGCGCGACAATCGTTGCCACATCAGCGCCACCGATCAACGGCAACGTTTTCGGCAGCTGGCCCCACACCGTGGTGGGAACCACCCCCAGATAACCGAGAATGAGAAAGCTGATCACAAACGCGGTCAGGAAACGTTTGTAAATGGGGCCACGATAGCGCACCGATCTCACTTTGCCCCGATCAAGCCAAGGCAACGCAAATAAAATCAGGGTCGCCGCGCCCATCACCGCTACACCCGGGAACTGTGAACCAAACATGGATGGCACCGCGCGCAACATGGCGTAGAAAGGCGTGAAATACCATACTGGCGCGATATGTACCGGCGTCATTAAGGGATCAGCCTGAATAAAATTAGGGGCCTCAAGGAAATAACCGCCCATTTCAGGGGCGAAGAACACGATGGCCGTGAACACGCCAAGAAATACCACCACGCCAAAAATGTCTTTGACTGTGTAATACGGATGGAAAGGAATGCCATCCTTGGGCGTACCTGTTACCGGGTCAGGGTTCTTGTTGATTTCGATGCCATCAGGATTGTTCGAGCCCACTTCGTGCAACGCCACCAGATGCGCGGCCACCAAGCCGAGCAGCACCAGCGGGAGTGCGATCACGTGGAAGGCAAAAAAGCGATTCAAGGTGGCGTCGCTGATGCTGAAATCCCCGCGAATCCACACCGCCAAATCCTCACCCACAATTGGAATTGCGCCGAACAGGTTAATGATTACCTGCGCGCCCCAATAGGACATTTGTCCCCACGGGAGGAGATAGCCAAAGAAGGCTTCCGCCATCAGCGCCAGGTAAATCATGCAGCCAAAAATCCACAGCAGTTCACGTGGTTTGCGATAAGAGCCGTACATCAGGCCACGCATCATATGCAGATACACAACCAGAAAGAACATTGACGCGCCAGTAGAGTGCATATATCGAATCAGCCAGCCCCAGGGGACATCGCGCATGATGTACTCAACGGAAGCGAACGCGAATTTTGCGTCAGGCTTGTAATTCATCGTAAGGAAAATACCGGTGACGATTTGCATCACCAGCACCAACATCGCCAAAGAACCGAAGTAATACCAGAAGTTGAAATTTTTTGGCGCGTAATAGTCGGCCACTTGCTCTTTATAGAGCTTGACCAGTGGGAAGCGCGCGTCGATCCAGACAATTACGTCGCCCACGATACCGGGAACAGGCGGTGCAATAGCGGGTTTGGGTGCGTTTGACATTAATTACGCTCCTTTGGAATCATCGCCGATCAACAGCGAAGTGTCGGACAAAAATTTATATGGCGGGATCGAGAGATTGGTTGGTGCAGGCATGCCCGCAAATACGCGACCGGACATATCGAACTTGGATTGGTGGCAGGGGCAGAAAAATCCTCCCGGCCAGTCCGCGCCCAAATCGGCGGCACCAATTTCTTTGCGAAACGTTGGCGAGCAACCGAGATGGGTGCACACACCACGGGCCACAAATAATTCCGGCTTGAGGGACCGGCTGGGATTTTTGGCGTATTCAGGTTGCTTTGAAGAATCTGACTTCGAATCGGCCAGCAGCGCGTCATTTTTGTTTAACTGCGCGACCATTTCTGGTGTTCGTTTAATGACCCAGTGCGGCGCACCACGGAATTCGACAGTGAGTAATTGGCCTGGCTCGATCTTGTCCAGATCCACCTGCACCGGCGCGCCGGCTGCGACGGCCCGCGCTGAAGGAAGCATGCTGGCGACAAATGGCACTGCGACAACCACTGCGGCACCAGCGCCAACGACGGAGGACGCAGCGATCAGGAAACGGCGTTTCTTGGGGTCAACTTGGTTCAGGACGATGGCAGTCATGGAGTCGGTTCTCTATGCAGTAAGGTCGAAAAAAGCGTGAGGCAAAAGCGAGCTTGGGATTGTTTTCGCCTCAATTTGGCGCTAACAAGACCCCCTGTTCGGCAGGTCTCGGGGGCTCAATCCCTGATTTTAGCTGATCGCGCGAATAAACTTAAGCCCCCCCGGCGCAGAAGTCGGCGTTATCTTGCAAATTTTAGGGTTGGTAGCGCCATTTGGTACAGCCAAAAAAGACACGCAGCTTTTACGTTTGACGCATTGACAGGGGTGCAGCCACGCACATAGAGTCTTGAGCGTCGGGAACGGAAAATTGCCATCAGTAGTCAGTTAACTTTACAAATACAGGGGTTATCAATGGGCATCATGTCGGAATTTAGGGAATTCGCGGTCAAAGGCAACGTCATGGATCTGGCAGTCGGCGTCATTATTGGTGCCGCATTTGGCAAGATTGTTGATTCCGTCGTCGGAGATCTCGTCATGCCGGTGGTGGGTAGAGTACTGGGGAATGTCAATTTCGCGGATATGTTTGTGCCACTGAAAGATATCCCGGCTGGAACGGCGATGACCCTTGAAGCCGTGAAAAAAGCCGGTGTGCCGGTGTTTGCGTATGGCAATTTCATTACCATTGCGCTCAATTTTGCCATTCTTGCATTCATCATTTTCATGATCGTGAAGCAAATGAATAAATTGAAGAAAGACGCGCCACCCGCTGCTCCCGCACCTACTGCTGAAGATGTATTACTGCTTCGGGAAATTCGGGATTCACTAAAAAAGTGAGTGGTCGCTTACATTATTTTCCTTTTCAGGAAAAGCGATTTGGAAAGACATGTCTTGGCAGTGCTGTATTTTGGCTAACCCGACTATTGTGATTTACCGTGGTCGACCCCATACTAATATCTTAATTTGTCCAACTTGGTAATTACTGCATGCGTCGCTTTTGGCTAATATTTGCGGAATTTGTCACGATTACGCTCGCAATCGTTTTCGTCGTCACCCTTATCCGTCCGGACTGGAATCCTTGGCGCCGCAATATCGTCGAAATCCGTGAATCCGTGTCTGCGCCAGGTGGCCTTTGGGCTGTCGGTGGTCAAGGCACGGTCAAACCAAGCTATGCGGAAGCCTCCAAACGCGCAATGACATCGGTGGTTAATATTTCGTCTTCGCGTGACGTCAAGATTCCAAGCAACCACCCGCTCGCGAACGACCCCTTATTCCAGCGTTTTTTTGGCCTGCCTAACGGAGACGGTGATGAGCCAGACATCCGTGGCAGCCTGGGATCGGGCGTGATTGTCAACGCCGATGAAAAGGGCGGCTATGTACTGACCAATGACCATGTCGTCGCCGGTTCAAGAGATATCCAGGTTTCATTCGCCGACGGCAGGGTGCTGGCGGCCAAAGTAGTCGGAGCGGATCCGGAGTCCGATCTGGCGGTTTTGCGCATCGAGGGTAAAGGCCTCACACCGATCACACTCGGACAATCCGAGAAAGCGCAAGTCGGCGATGTCGTGCTTGCCATTGGCGATCCGTTCGGCGTCGGCCAAACCGTGACGATGGGCATTGTGAGCGCTCTCGGACGCAACCGCTTGGGCGTGAATCGCTACGAAAACTTTATCCAGACCGATGCCGCCATCAATCCCGGCAACTCTGGCGGCGCATTGGTAGATATCAACGGCAACCTGATCGGCATCAACAGCGTCATTTATTCGCGCAGCGGTGGCTCGCTGGGCATTGGCTTCGCTATTCCGGTATCGATGGCCAAGGACGTGATGGAACAGATTATTGCCGAAGGCTCGGTTACACGTGGCTATATTGGCATCGAACCGCAAGACATCACGCCGGAGCTGGCGGAATCACTGAAACTGAAAGTCGCGAGTGGTGCCTTGGTCGCAAAGGTTATGCGTGGTAGTCCGGCCGAAAAAGCCGGCGTAAAGGCTGGGGATGTCATCACCTCCATCGAGGGGAAAAACATACAGGATAGCGTCGCCGCGATGGCGGTGATTGCTGGTTTGAAACCAGGCAAAGATGCGAAATTTCAACTCACGCGCAGCGAAAAAGGTATCGACCTCGCTATCAACGTGGCCAAGCGGCTTCGCGCACCTCGACAACAGCGACAGTAGGTCACGTGGTAGTTGTTTCCGCGTCATCGCGCGGCTTGGCTGTTACAAAGAACCGCGCCCACAGGATGCCGATCTCGTAGAGTACGCACAGTGGAATCGCCAATGCCAATTGCGAGGCCACGTCCGGCGGGGTAACGACCGCAGCAACAATAAATGCGCCGACGATTACATAGCGACGGACTTCGCGCAAAGTTTCAATACTGACCAACCCGGTCGCGACCAGCACCACCACCACCACCGGGGTCTCAAAGGCCAGACCAAAGGCAAAAAACATTCCCAATACAAAGCTGAAGTAGTTTTCAATATCGGGAGACACCGTGATCGACGCCGGTGCCATTTGCGCAATGAACGTGAATACCATTCTGAAAACGAAAAAATAACAAAACGCCATGCCGACAAAAAATAGTAGCGTGCTCGATACGATAAGCGGCAGGACAAAGCGTTTTTCGTGTTTGTACAATCCGGGTGCCACGAACATCCACAGCTGATAAAGAATGAAAGGCAGCGCCACAACAAAAGCGGCCAGCATGGCAATTTTGAGTGGAATGAAAAACGGCGAGATCACGCCGGTGGCAATCATCTTCGAGCCCTGCGGCAGGGCTTCCATCATCGGCAGCGCAAGAATGTCGTATAGCTTCCCGGCCAGAAACCAGGGCGGCGTCACCAACGGCACAAGCACAGCGCCAAACGCGATGAGCGCGTAGACGAGTCGATTTCGCAACTCAACAAGGTGCGAGATGAACGTATCTTTGACGCTATCGCTCATCAGCCTGTCATGCCGGTTTCACCGCACGTACGGGCTCGATGCCGAAATCGAGGTTTACCTGCAAAGCGGGTAGCGGTTCAGGCGAAATTTTCGGCCGTAATGACACCGATATTGGCACAGGTGTTTCAGCGTCAATGGTCGTTTTGACGGCATCGTGCAAGCTATCCTCCTGCTGCAGCAGCATGGCGCTCTGCGTTGAAATTGGCGAAGTTACATCGTCCTGCGGGGAAATCTCCGCGTTGAGCGATTGGCCAATCGCCGACGTTTCTTTTTCGACGCTACTGGCTTGCTGCTGGATGGTCTGTTCGAAACTCTTCGCGGCGTCCTGTACTTCTTGCTTGATCTTGGCAAGCTCCGAGGTATCCATTTCCCGGTTGATGTCCGCCTTCACGGTGGCGACATAGCGTTGCAGACGTCCAAACAGATGCCCGGCGGTGCGTGCGACCTTGGGTAGACGTTCGGGTCCCAGCACCACCAATGCCACGACGCCGATGACGGCGATCTCGGAGAAGCTCATGTCTAACATGGGCGTTCAGCGTTCAGAAATGACGGGGAGTAGCGTAAACGCAGATTTCGGGAACCAACTGAATTCAACGTTAGCTTTTCTGTTTTTCCTTAACTTCAACGTCGATCGTTGAGCCGACAATTTGGTCAGGTTTCTTCTCGACCTCACCATCGGTCTTCATTCCGTCCTTGAAGCCTTTTACGGCACCGCCCAAGTCGCTGCCAATATTACGCAGTTTTTTTGTGCCAAAAACCAGCAGCACGATAACGAGCACGACAAGCCAGTGCCATATGCTAAAACTTCCCATGATGATCTCCTGTGTATTGGGTTTCCGCTGTAACGGCAGTTAGACAACGTCGTTACAGCGGTGTTCGGCTCATCGCAAGTCAGACTGGCTGCCTTGAATGTAATGTGACGTCCGCCAACTCCTGTCCCGCAACCAGCGCCAGGCGGCAATAACGTCGTTTCACACCCCAGCCATAATCCCCAGGGGAACGCCCTCGGGTCGATTTCCGAACACATGAATATGTAAATGATACACGTCCTGACGGCCCATTCTTCCGGTATTGATCGAGGTGCGGAATCCGTCGGTAAGACCTTGTTGTATTGCCAGAACAGGTGCGAGCGCCAGCATTTTCCCAAGCAGAGCGGCGTCTCCCGGCGTGACATCCACCAGCGTCGGAATGAATTTTTTGGGGACGATCAAAAAATGCACGGCTGCAACGGGGTGAATGTCGTGAAATGCGTGCACCTCGTCGTCTTCATAGATTTTTTTGCTGGGGATCTCACCCCGAATGATTTTGCCAAAAATGGTATCGCTGATCGTCATGCTTTTATCCCGTTTCCCGCAGCCACGCGCGCGTTTTTTTCAGTGATGCCCGAGGTACCTTCGCGTCGCTCCAGTTCAGCCAATACGTCCGACAGGGGCACATCTTTTGCGGCCAGCATGACCAGTGTATGAAAGATCAAATCGGCCACTTCCGCAGTCAGTTGGTGCGTATCGGCGCCTTTCGCGGCGATGATTGCCTCGATTGCCTCCTCGCCGACTTTTTTTAATACTGCGTCAAGGCCTTTCGCGTGTAGCGAGGCCACGTACGATGAGCCCGGTGCAGCGCTCCTGCGAGCCAGCAACGTCTGTTCCAGGCGAAAGAGAATGTCAGTATTGATCATGGGATTTTATGGAGAATCGTTCAATTCGATGCTAACACGTGCCTCGTTCCACGGACTCCTCCGTCACAATCCAACGGTTGCCGTCAAGCAGATTGAAAAAGCAATGCCGACGACCGGTGTGGCAGGCGATATCGCCAACTTGCTCGACTTTCATCAGAATCGCATCACCATCGCAATCCAGCCGCAATTCTTTCACGTGCTGAATATGGCCAGAAGTCTCGCCTTTTTTCCAAAGCGCTTGACGAGAACGCGACCAATAGTGCGCATCGCCTGTCGTGAGCGTTAGCTGCAGTGACTCGCGATTCATCCACGCCAGCATCAGCACTTCCTTGCTGGACTGATCCTGCGCAATTGCGGCGACCAGACCTTTGTCGTCCCACTTCACGGCATCCAACCAGGTCTGCTGCATGATTTCATTCACAGCCGTACCTCGATCCCGCGCTCTTTCATACGCTGCTTCGCTTCAGTGATGGTGTACTCGCCAAAATGAAAGATGCTCGCGGCGAGCACCGCATCTGCCTTACCTTCGCTGACACCATCGGCCAGATGATCCAGATTGCCCACGCCGCCAGAAGCGATCACCGGCACGCTCACTGCCTCGGCAATCGCGCGCGTGAGTGCGAGATCAAAACCGGATTTGGTTCCATCACGATCCATGCTGGTCAGCAAAATCTCGCCCGCGCCAAGTTCCTGCGTGACGCGCTTCGCCCAGGCGACTGCATCCAGTCCGGTGGGCGTGCGTCCACCATGCGTAAACACTTCCCAGCCCTCTGCATTCAGGCATTTGCGCGCATCGATTGCCACTACAATTGCCTGCGACCCGAAATGGTCGCTGGCGTCTTTAACCAGCTGGGGATTGGTGACCGCAGACGTATTAATGCTGATCTTGTCGGCACCAACATTCATCAAGCGACGTACATCCTCAATGCTGCGAATGCCGCCGCCAACCGTCAGCGGAATGAAGACCTGATCGGCAACCCGCTCGATGATGTCCAGAATCATTGCCCGGTCATCCGAGCTGGCGGTGATGTCCAGGAACGTAAGTTCGTCTGCGCCTTCGTCGTTGTACTTTCGCGCAATCTCGACTGGGTCACCAGCGTCCCGCAAGTTGACGAAATTGACGCCTTTGACGACACGTCCGGCGTTTACATCGAGGCAGGGAATGATGCGCTTTGCTAACACACCTTCCTCCCGGAAAATATCTGCCAAACTCTAGCACTGGCGTGGCTTTCAGGCATGTATTGGCCTGGAAGGCTCACCAATGCTGGAGTTTCAACTGGGACAATCCACATGTGACCTTCAAGCCGCCGCGTTTTCGGCCAGCGCGCGCGCCTTTGCGAAGTCGAGCGTACCCTCATAAATTGCGCGTCCGGTGATGACGCCCATGATGCCTTCGTCTTCAACCGCCATAAGATTTTTCACGTCCTCAAGGCTATTCAGTCCGCCCGAAGCGATGACCGGAATCGTGAGTGCCTGTGCCAGTTTGACGGTGGCATCAATATTCACGCCGGTCATCATGCCGTCGCGACCGATATCCGTATAGAGAACCGCCTCCACGCCATACCCCTGAAAGCGTTTAGCGAGATCCACGACGTCGTGGCCGGTGAGTTTCGACCATCCATCGGTCGCGACCTTGCCATCCCTGGCGTCGAGTGCCACGATGATGTGGCCGGGGAAAGCATCGCAGGCCTCGTGCAAAAAGCCCGGCGTCTTCACCGCCGCTGTGCCGATCACGATATAAGACACGCCATCGTCGAGATAGCGTTCAATCGTGGCAAGATCGCGGATACCGCCGCCCAATTGCACTGGCACGTCGCCCATGGCCTCGATAATCTCTTTGATCGCCGACTCGTTCTTGGGCTTGCCTGCAAATGCACCGTTGAGGTCAACCACGTGCAACCGCGTCGTACCAAGTTCCTTCCATCGTCGCGCTGTTTCACCGGGTTTGTCTGAAAACACCGTGGCGCGTTGCATGTCGCCCTGTTCGAGGCGTACGCAACGGCCGTCTTTGATGTCGATTGCCGGGATGATCAACATGATAAATTTGGGCGCAGAGTTTAGAAAGTGGGGGAGAGAGTGGTGGGGATTGGGTTGATCGCCCGACAAGCCATGGTGGTCAGACCGGCGTCCAGGACAAAAAATTTCTATAGAGAGTCAGTCCGGCGCGATGGCTTTTTTCAGGGTGAAATTGTGTGGCGAAAATATTTTCGCGCGCAATTGCAGCACTAAAATGGCCAGCATAGTCGGTTGTCGCAACAGTTACGAAATGGTCGGTGGGTTCGCAGAAATAACTATGCACGAAATAAAAACGCTCGTCATCGGCAATATCTTGCCACAACGGGTGCGCGCGCGTCTGTCTGACTGTATTCCAACCCATGTGGGGAACCTTTTGGGTGGCGTCGGCAGGGCGAAACCGCTTGACGGTGCCGCCAAACAAACCCAGACCTGCCGTGTCACCTTCCTCGGAGCGATCAAACAGCATCTGCATGCCAACACACACGCCAAAGAACGGTTTGATTGCAGCCGCGCGACGCACCGCGTCCTCCAGGCCGCTCTCGCCCAAGTAACGCATACAGTCGGGCATTGCGCCCTGGCCGGGAAATACCACGCGGTCAGCATCGGCAACTTGTTGCGGTGAACCGCTCACGACGACATCGACCGCATAAGCGTGCTCGCGTGCCACGAACTGGAGCGCTTTGGCTACAGAGCGAAGATTGCCCATTCCGTAATCAACGACCACAATTTTTTGCATCACTTGCGTCAGAAACTATAAAGCGCCTTTGGTCGACGGCAGGATGCCGGTCGCACGCGCGTCGAATTCACAACCCATACGTAGTGCACGACCAAAAGCCTTGAAGGCGGTTTCGATCTGGTGATGTGAGTTTACGCCGCGCAGATTGTCGACGTGTAGCGTGCAGAGTGCGTGATTGACGAAGCCCTGAAAAAACTCATAGAACAAATCGACATCGAATTCACCAACGCGGGCGCGCGTGAAGTTGATGTGATATTCCAGCCCCGGCCGGCCGGAAAGATCGATCACTACGCGCGACAGCGCTTCATCAAGCGGCACATATGCATGACCGTAGCGTCGAATACCGGTCTTGTCGCCCAGCGCCTTTGTGACGGCCTGACCGAACGTAATACCGATGTCTTCTACCGTGTGGTGGGCGTCGATATTCAAGTCGCCGATGGCCTTCAATTCGATATCGATCATGCCATGACGCGCGATCTGGTCAATCATGTGATCGAGGAATGGAATTCCCGAGTCAAGTTTCGATTCGCCTTTTCCATCGAGGTTGATGGCAATGCGAATTTGTGTTTCTTTGGTATTGCGGGTGACGTCGGCGGTTCTCATAAGGATTGGCAAAAATTTAAATGGAGTCACGCAATGCACTGATAAGCGCTGTGTTTTCAGCGGGCGTTCCAATCGTCACCCGTAATGTATTACGAAGCAGCGGATGCGACGCGTTCGGGTGCTTGACAAGGATTTTACGCGACAGCAGTGCGTTGAAGGTGTTTTCGCTGTTTGGCACGCGAATCAGCACAAAATTAGCTTCCGACGGAAACACGGTTACATCGGGGATTGCGCGTAACGCAGTCGAGAGGCGTGAACGCTCGTCGCGCAACGTCGTCGCCTGCGCCAGCAACGCGTCATAGTGCTTGAGTGCAAACGTGGCAGCCACTTGCGTGAGGCTATTGATGTTGTACGGCAATCGCACCTTATCAAATTCGCAAATCCATTCCGGATGACCGGCGAGCAGACCGAGACGTAACCCGGCAAGGCCCAGCTTTGACACCGTTCGCATCAGCACCGCATTTGGAAAATTTGCGACTTCACCCAGAAACGAGTCACTGGAAAATGCGAAATAGGCCTCATCAATTACCACAAGACCGCGCGAAATTTGCAAGATTTCACGAATCGCGTCGCGATCAAACAAATTACCGGTGGGATTGTTTGGGTATGCGATAAACGTCACTGCGGGTTGATGCTGCGTGATGGCAGAACGCGTTGCCTCGATATCAATTTCAAAATCTGCGGTCAGGGGTACGCCGACGTAGCCAAGCCCGCAGAATGTCGCAATCATCTTGAACATGACGAAGGAGGGCTCAAACGACAGCAGCTTCGCACCGGGTTTTGCACATGCTGCGGCAATTATCTGAATGATTTCATCCGAGCCATTACCGAGGACTATATCCAGCCGCTCCGGGATATTCATGGCCTGACGAAGCGCCGCACGCAATTCGCCAGCCCCGGCGTCCGGATAGCGATTCAACGAAGCATCCGCCAAATGTGCCATCAACGCCGGCTTCAATTCCGCTGGAAACGCGTAAGGATTTTCCATTGCATCAAGCTTGATATAGCCTGCACTTGAAGGGACTGGATACGCCGACAACGCTAAAATTGCAGGACGAATCAGTTCGGTGGCGCGGGTACTCATGGCGCGAAGCGGTATTGGGCGGACTGCGCGTGCGCCTCCAGCCCCTCCGCGCGCGCCAGCGTGGCGGCAACGCGTCCAAGCGTCTGCGCCCCTGCGGCGGAAACCTGAATGATGGAGGAACGCTTCTGAAAATCGTAAACCCCCAGAGGCGAAGAGAATCGCGCAGTCCCTGAGGTCGGTAGCACGTGATTTGGCCCCGCACAATAGTCACCCAAAGACTCCGACGAGTGCAAGCCCATGAAAATCGCGCCGGCATGGCGAATGTACGGCAGCAGTACATTCGGGTCTGCAACGGCCAACTCCAAATGTTCCGGAGCGATCTGGTTGGAAATATTGCAAGCCTCCGCCAAATCACGCACATGAATCAACGCGCCACGGTTAGC
>JBKJMK010000441.1:0-11826 GCA_046596005.1 Usitatibacteraceae bacterium
CGTCAGTAACGGGAACGCTGGCCGGATTTGGATCTTCTCCGTTCATCCCGTTTGGTGAACCCGGCAGCGGGGTACGCAAGTAAGGAAAGGCATTGTCGAACTGACTGTCTTCCACCAGCACGCCATCCGTGTATGGCAGGTTTGCACTTGCCGGCTTGGTCGCACCGGGCGGCAACAGATAGCCCATCGCGACCCGCAGCGTGATGTCGACGACATCATCACCGGGGCGACGACCGTTCGGGAAACCGGCCGGATCACATCCCGGGTTGGACAGGACCAGCGCGCCGTTAACGAAACACGCTGCTGCACCCAGGCTGTTTTGCGCGCCTTTTGGCGTAGCCGGAAGCGCCGTATTCAGGCGAAGCATTTCCGCGCCCTGAACATTTTTTGGCTGGTTCACGTTTGCCACACCCGTCAGGAACGCCGCCACCAGATCAGTACGCGGGAACACCTGCGGGGCCCTGACGCCATCTGCGCCGAACAACAGCTCCAGCAAGGCAGGCAGGGTCGGATTGGTGACATAGTCGGCAAATTGCCCATCATCCTTGGGCTCGCTCATGTTGAACTTGTCCTTGTCCTTGAGGCCAATGACGAGTTCGTTAACCAGCGGCATGCCAAGGCGCGACACCTGCACGAGGTTGCGATCCATAATGACTTTTGCCAGCGGTGCGTTGGAGACCAGGCGCGACTGTGGGAGGCTTGCCGTGCTCCAGACGCCGATGACAGGATCAGCTGCCGTGGTAAGGCAGGCGATTGGTACTTCCATTGTGATGGCGGTGACGTTCTTGTAGAGCAAGGTGTTGGTGGAGCCCGAACGGCTGCCGATGACGCGCGCGGTCGGAATATTCACCAGATCAAACACTTCGCCGAGATTGACGCCAAAACCTTCACGGCGCTGACCAACAAATACCTTGCCCGGCTGCGCGCAACCAGGAATGTTTACGTTGTAAATATGTTTGGCCGCATATGCCGAATAGTTGGGAATTGATTTGAGGCCAATATTGTCGACCGGTTTGTCGAACTCGATGGCGCCGCCATTGACGGCAGAGAGTTGACCGGCATTCCCACCAGGCTGGCGACGTTGGCCGCGAATCAAATTTACCGTGTAGGTTTCACGAACGTTCAGCGCGGCAGAATTCACGTCGGTAATCGCGCCAGCATTGTTAAGCGGGATGGCGACGTTCTTGCCGCCGATGTTGAGCGCGATGTCCTTGGAGGTGTTTTTGAATTTGAATTGAAACGTCAAATCTTCGCGCGCATCACCGTTGTTATCGATGTGAATTTCATACAGCGCATCCGGGTCCATCTTGAAATAATTTGGACCACCGTAGGAATCCTGTAAGGGAATGTAGTTGGCGATGAGCGTCACATAGCCCTGACGACCTGGCTCATAGCTTCGAAATGCGTAGACGTCGGTACCATCGACTTTAGGGAATTGCGTGATCATCGGTGCTTCGCGGTGGCTCGACGCCACGACGGGCAACGATAAACCCGACAACGACGCGAGAACGGCAGTGGTAGCGGACAGCAGGCGCATGCTCTTTGGTTTGTTCATGAATTCTCCATGTAACGTGGTTGAAAGAAAGTCTTCCAGCGCTCATTACGCGGACAAAAATTTTTCGGATGTCGAAAAATGAAGAATTTAAAAGAAAACAAAAAGATAATTGCAATACCCTGTTTTTGCTAACCAGCTAACTGACAAAATTTGATGTTTGTGTTATGTGCGCGCGCCCAACTGACTAAATGGGACGCCTTCGCCATGCGCGACATTGATAAAATGTACCGATGCCAGCGTTACCGTGTCGCTGAAGAAAACGCTCTGGAAGCCGCGCTAATGCTAGCGTTTTCGTGCCCGCTTGGCGGTGACGTCATATCAAACGCATTGGCATTGCGGGCAATAAAATAGACCGCGTCCGCCCTGCGTGCTGCGGAAAATCGGCGTGGCGCAGTGCCAGCACGGCGCACCGTCGCGACCAAAAACATGAAAACGTGCGGCTTCAAAAGTCGCACCGGCTTTACGCGCGGCCTGGTATTGCGCCCACGGCCGCACGACGCCATGCCGTTGCACGCTGCGACGGGTGAGTGCCTTGCATGCATTGGCAATGCGCAGCAGCTCAGACAAGGACAAATCAGCAATTTTTCGCAGCGGATTTACACGCGCGACAAACAAAATATCGGCGCGCAGATAATTGCCCAATCCGGCAATCACATGCTGGTCGAGCAGCGCATCGGCCACGACACGCCGCGGGAATTGCGATAGTCGAGCGGCAATTTGACGTGCTGTCACAGTATCATCCAAAACATCAGGTCCGAGCTTGGCAATGTAGGGGTGACTGTTCTCGTTGCCAACTTTGAGCCACGCGAAATCTGTTGCGCTGTACAGCACCGCCTGATGCGTGGCGGTATGAATGACTAACCGAATTTGCTTCGCCAATAGCGGCGCACCAATTTTGTGCAACACCCACTCGCCGTAAAGCTGGTTGTGCGAATACAACACAGTACCGTTGGCAAATTCGGTGAGCATGGCTTTGCTGCGGGCATACACGCGCGCAATGCGAACGCCGCGCAAGCTGCGGGCCATGGGCAGCAGCGCAGGATGGTGGAGTGCCATCGTGATCGGCTGCCCGGCAACGGCGGCATGTACCGCGCGCGCGGCGAGAAATATTTCCGGGCCCTCAGGCATCGTCAGTCAGGTTGTGACGAAGGGCAGCAACGCAACATATTTTGTCATGCATCAAAACATTGCAATGACCAGCGCAACCAGTACCGCAGCGACGATCATCGTGATCGCAATCGACTTTCCGGGCGTGGCAAATAATACTGACAGCCGATTTGGCGGTGAGGGCACTCTCGACAGGAATTTGGCGTCATCCACTGACGGTTGCGCGAGTCGCGCCAATGCATTCACGGCGCTGAATCGGCGCGAGAATAATAATTGCCCGAACACAGGCGTGCGGCCAGCGCCGCCTTGTATCGGCACGGTGGTTGCGTCGGCCCAGTTCGTGTTTTGTGGTTCTTGCGCATCTTGGGTAATCTGCGCGCCGGTCGTAACGCTGGCCCCGTGGGGCGCGAATGGTTGCGTGGGCTCGCGGCTGCTGGCAGGGTTGGGAACGGTCGCATCGACCCCCAATGGCACTGTCGCGTCACCAATTTCGGTTGGCTGGCGCGGAATATCGTCCAATGCCGCCCGACAGAGGTCAAGATCTGCCGCGAATTCCCCCGCGCTCTGATAACGCGCGGCAACATCCTTTTGCAAAGCCTTGGCCACGATAAGGTCAAGCATTTCCGGCACGGCTGGATTGAACTGGCTGGGAATCGCCTGCGGCGTATTGACCACTGCGTGCATTAATTGGCCAACATCTTTTCCCGAAAATGGCGCGATACCTGCCGCCATTTCAAACAGCACGATGCCGAGCGAAAAAATATCGGATCGATGATCAACACGCCTGCCAACTACTTGCTCGGGCGACATATATTTCGGCGACCCGAGCACAATGCCCACTTGTGTTTCCACCGCCGACACCCGCATGCGCGCGATGCCGAAATCCATGATCTTGGCGCAATCGTCGCGCAGCACCATGATGTTGGCGGGCTTGATGTCGCGATGCACGACACCGCTTTGGTGGGCGAATTCAAGTGCCCGCGCTACTTGTGCGGCGATATCCAAAACTTTCGCCATTGGCATGCGTTGCGTCGCCATCAGATGGCGAAGTTCGACACCGTCCAGCAATTCCATGGCGATGTAGGCCCAATTACCTTCGCGGCCGGTGTCGTAGATGGTGATGATGCCGGGATGATTGAGACTGCCCGCCGCCTTGGCCTCCTGATAAAAGCGTGCCTCATATTCCGCGGAGTCAAAGGCATCCGACGAAAGCTGCATCACCTTGATCGCCACCACACGGCCCAGCGACGGATCCTCCGCCCGGTGCACGGCACCCATGGCACCACGTCCCAGTTCCTCGAGAAGACGATAGCGGCCCAGTTGCGTCATTTCCAGTTTGCTCACTTCCAAAACTTGAACCTTTCCATGAAGCCGGCCCGCTTTGGTTTTGTCGGCGCGATGAACGAGTACTTCACGTCCATCTGTTCGCCGGGACTTAGATTCACCTCGGTGACGAATGGCGGATACCTGCCATTGCGCACTTCGATCAAATGCACGCCCGGCGAGACTTGCAGCCGCGTGATCGCAGGTGCTTTGCCTTTCATGACGCCGTCAATGTCGATCTCTCCCTGGGGCCGGATATCGAAGACGAGCGTGGCCGGCTGCCGGGAAGTGGCGAGGCTCTGCAGCGCCAATCGCGCGGCACCGCCGAGCGCAACAATACCAACTGACGCCACGGCGGCAATGAAAAACAACCGCCGGCTCACTTTCCCTGGCGCCACCGCGTTCAGGGAGAACAGTTCGTGCGCGCGGATGTTTTTGTCCGTGAAGTTGCCGGCGCGATGAAATTTCATCGCGAGCGACGGCGCAGTTTCGGCAAGTGCGTCGCGAAAGCTGCGCGATACCAGAAGTTGACCCGGCCGCGCGAACCCGGCAATGGCCACGGCTGCATCGATGCCGTCGCCCACCAGAAGCGAATCCTTTCGTTGGTCATTGGCCAGTTTCACCGGGCCATGATTGATGCCCGCACAAAGCGTTGCGCTTTCCGTGGCGGCGATGGCGATAGCACGCTCCGCCGCCTGCAGCGCGGCGCGTGGATTGCCCAAGACGACGATTGCAGCACCATCCGGTGCATCGAGCACGAGGCGATCCGCTTCGGCGAGCGGCGATGCGGCGGCAGCGACAGCGGCATCGAGTTGCGCGCGAAGTTTTACCTGTTCGGGGACAGTTTTGTGCGTGAATCCGGGGATTCCAAGATAAAACACACTGGCCAGTGGCCTGAAGGAATCGGTTTCAGTACTCATGCGATCTCGGGTCTGAGTGTTGCCGAGAATTGTACCTGCTTAGGACAACGCGAATCGATTCGCGAACCCACTATCCGGGTAATGATTATTTGCCGATGATTGACAGGGATCAGTGAAATTAAACTGGACGGTATTTTTCCGACACCACTTTTACGCAGCCAGACGAAACCCATAGCCCGGAAGAAGCGCCATCCTGGACCGCCAAATAATTTGATCGCCCACTATTCCGGGCTGCGCACCTTTACGTGCACAAGCGAGAACTCGCTGCCTTCACCGTTTGGATTGATCTCCACGACATGCTGATCGTCCTTGCGTCCCGCTTTATATAGCATGCCGTTTTTACGCGGCTTGTCGTCGTTGCAGGTGAGTACCTTCGACTTCTCGTCGCGCGAGTGCTTCGTTTCAGCCACATTCGGATTGCTGCAATCGAGCACATCGCCAAATTGGGCGAGCTCGTCCCGGTAAAACTTCGCCACTTTGCCAGGCGTATCGGTCGAGCGAAGCTTGGCGGCAACCACTTTCAGGCCATAGTCGCCAAAGTGGAACCGGATGTCGGCGGAATCGTCCTTACCTTGCTTCTTCACAACCGGCGCGGCGCCGGGATAGACGCGCATGCCGGTCTTCTCTGGCGCGACGTCCTCGGAAATATTGATGCCGGCACTGAACGATGCGGCGAGCGTGACGGACGACACGGCAGATGCCAAAATACTGAGTGCGGCGATTGAGCGCTTTTGCATATTGAATTCTCCTTGCAGGTTGTCGGGGTTGATTGCTACACAGTACACGCGACCAAGCCGACGGAGCAGGGGCCAGCGATCAATTGCAGATAGCGGCGGATGAAATGCGGAGGGGCATCGTGCCGGGCGCAAGTAGTCCCGGCCATTTCATTTCTTTTAAGCGTAAAACCGTCACCGGGCTACCGCCAACATTAGGTCACTTCTCGACCGCAACGACATGCGCCTGAATCTTTCCGTCCACCGGCCCGCGTCCGAATCGACGTTCGATAGCGTCCGCTGCCCTATCGATTGCCTCATCAAGTCGCGCCGCGCCGCGCGCCTCGATTTCATTGCGTAATGGCGTTCCCCGGCAGTACGCGATGGCAGGGATGCGGGCCGCGTTCGCGCGACTGCGTGCGGTCACCGTGGCGATTTGGGGAGACGCCGTAAATCCACCGCCTTTGAGGTCCCGTTCGATGCTGGCCTGGTCGTGATAGCCGTGCGGCGTGCGTGCCATGAATCGTGGGGGATCAGCCGGGAACATGGATTCAAGTGCCGTCGTGACAGTGTCGGCGAATTCGTTTTTTTCGATTCGATCCCACACATTGAAAATGAAAATGCCCCCCAAGCGCAGCACGCGGCGCGCCTCCGCAAATGCCTTTGTCTTGTCGGGAAAAAACATCACACCAAACTGGCACACTACCGCGTCAAACGATTCGTCGGGAAATGGCAGTTGCATCGCGTCCGCCTGACGCCATTCCACGGCGCGCTCGGTTCCGACTGTCGCAGCGAGGTCCAGCATGGACTGATTCAGGTCAGTGGCGACAATTTCGACATTTGCCGGCAACACGGATGCCAGTTTGCGCGTCACCACACCGGTACCGGCGGCGATTTCGAGTACGCGGGTAGGGGATCGCGACGCCAGCCGATTCACCAAATCCGTGGCGAAGGGCTCGAATATCAATGGAACGAGATGCGACTCGTACAGTTTCGGAATTGAACCGCTGAAAATTTTGTCCGCGTCGGAAGTGTTCATGGCATTAGCCCCTTCATTGAATCGATTGTCTACTCCTGCCGTGCTACGAATCCGCCGATAACCTCAAAAATTCGTCATTCCAGCGCAGGCTGGAATCCAGTCCATCGTATTTTCAAGCACTTGGACGGACTGGGTCCCGGCCTGCGCCGGGACGACGGGGTTATTAGAAGTTCTCAATGGCAGAACACAAGCGTTGGCGCGGCTTTCGGCGCATTTTCAGGCTGCGAGGCGCACCAGAAGGCGTTTTACGTGGCGAAATGCTGCAGAATTGTTTGCGGAAAATTAACCGTGGTCTCCTACTGTTAAAACATCATCATCAATTCGGCCAGCGTTAATTTTTATGAAAGTGAATTAACGCTGACGCCTCTAACCCTACCTTTTACTACATTGGATTATTTGCTCAAGCTTTTCGCCGAAGCCTGTCCAACCACAGACCTTCACTTAAACGTGAATTGAAGCTCACGACGCGCAAAAACAGGCTCGCCTTTGATGGTCGGCACTTCAAAAATCCATCGTTTGATTGCGGTGGCGGCTGCCCAGCCCAGCGCCATGTCTTTTGCTGCAACGATGCGCGGGATTTGCACAAAGCCCTCTGGATCAATGAAAAATTCAATCGTCACCACTTCTTCCGGCAACACGCCGCCAATCCGCATGTCCACCGGGGGTGGCTGGTAGAGAATTTTTGGTCGCATGTCGAGTGCGTCCAGCTCTGCAATTTCAGAACTCTTTGCGGCGAGCGCTTTGAGCAACGTTTCGGTGTGGTCGTTTACGCCTGTTTCCCGGTCTGTGCGGCGAAATTTTTGCTCAAAGGCAAACACGATTGCCACCGGCTTGCCATTTTTCATCGCTGGTCTAAATTTCCAAGCTTCAATCATGGCCTTCGTCGCCGCACCGAATTCCGGATTGGGGGCATCAACAATACCGACACTATGTACACGTCCCTTCGCATCAAGCGACACGAGAACTTTTGCCACGCCGGTCACATCTTTTTGCAACAGCTCGCGCGGGTACACAACTGGAGCGACTACCTCGATTTTTGGTGGCTCGTCATATTGCGAATACGCAGCCGCGTCAGAGCTGGACTTTTTTGGAAATGCGAAGGGTAAATCTCGATCAGATAGAAGCGTCCCAATGCTGTTTCGATCAGAAAGGGGCCTCCGAATGGGGTGTTCAAGCCTAAAACCGAACGGTATCCCCATTCGTAGGTCGATCATCTGGTAGTCTTTTGTTGCTGGTTTGAACTCGCTCGCGAGCACGGATTTAACAATGGCCTGTTCAAAGGCCGGATGTGGCGACCTTATGACCTTTAAGTCAATTGGTTTGCCCATTTTGGTTATCGTCGCTTCGACAAACCCGTCGCCCTGAAATCCCCACCGGCGCATATTCTCCGGAAATTTTATTGACCCACGCTTTGTGATGGAAGAGGGTGTGTCCTTTTCGGGTGGCATTAACGCCGAAGCTTGCCTAATCTGAGCTGATAAAACTTCATACTTCTTGAGATCGCTACTCGCGTACGAAATCGCCAATGCGCGACGAATTTGCAATATGTCGGAGTGCAGCCCATCAGGGTATAGCTGTTCAGCAAATCCGAGCGCTTTCTGGTAGGCGCTGATCGCGCATGATTCATTCAAATTCTTGCGACACGCACTAGCGATTTGAAATGCGTTTTCCAACAAGAGGAGCAAATTGTCGTCCGCAGTTGCAAGCCATTGATCGTTATAGGCAATAGCCTCGGGCAGGTTATTGCGATAGAGGGCCATCAATAATGCGTTGCGCAACGCCAACCGTTTACGCGCAATATCCGATGAAGCTTCTGCTGCTTTCACCTGATCGCCAACGAATGACTCAACTGCACTTATGGTGTCAAAGCGCGTCTGCTTCCGGTTGATTTGATCATCCGATGCATAGCGGGCATCGTTCGCCTTCAAGGTGGTGATTTCACGCATGGCGAAGCGGTGGTTGGTAGCCTCTCCCATCAGCGATACATTTTCATCAACATTCAAGTCGCCACTTTCAACCGTATAGCGAATTAGCTTCCCGGCCTGAATGACTTCGGCCTTGAATTTAGCCTCCTTTGCAAGACCTGAGGCACCTGCCTGCCTCACAACTAAAAACCGCAACGGCTGCGTCGTTTCAAATCGCGCAACCCCGCTGCGCAAATCATAGACTTCGCCACCTACGATTACTGCATCGACAAATAGCTCGCTGCCCGGCTCCAGGCGAACGATCGTCCCGTTTGTCGATTTGAGCGTAAGCGTCGCAGCGGCTGACGTCGTAACAACGGCGCCGCGCACAATCGACCCATTGACGACGAGTTTGGCGACCGGTATTGGCGCGGACGGTGGGCCAATAGAAGCCTGCTCCAATTCATTCACGCTTTTGCCATCAACTTCGATCGCAACAACGTGAAGCGCTGTTGCGGGAACCAATGAATCTGCCGCGCCGGCAATTCCGCTCGCGAACGCAAACAGCAGGGCAAAACCTGTCCGCCAAATCGAGAATTGTTGCTTGTGATTGGTGAGTGTCATTTCAATCCATGGGTTGGTGTGATGGCGATCAATTGAAAGGGGGCAGTCTGCGCCCTAAGGTTATTGTTTAAGCGGCGATTGATTCCGCGCATTCGTCAGGTTCCTGTTGAAGTGTTTTGCCCGATCCACAAGCGATTCCCATCCGGATCATCAATTCGGAATTCGGTCATGCCGTAAAACGTGACCTCCAAATCGGGCACCGTCACACCATTCTTCCGCACTAACTTGTGATACGCAACAATATCGTCTGGATACAAGTAGAGGACGGAATAACGGGGAGTTCCCGGATGAATGTCGATTGACTCATCCACCATCAGACGGCACTCGCCAAAGCAGAGCATGGCCCAATGCCAATCATCATTTTTTTGCTCAACGCTGAAACCGAGCTTCTGATAGAACTCAACACTCGCTGGCATGCTTCGCACGGGCAGCATCGGTATGAGGCGGTTCATCTTCCTTAGGTACCCTCAAGGTGGTGGTGAGACGCCTATTGTTTTAAGTCTCGCCGCTAACGGTGTCCAACCCTATTTATTTTCAGCAGCGCCGGAGGCCCCGCGCAGCCAGATTCAACCCAGCAACCGCTTTGCCAGTAGCGCCAGCATATCGCGCCTGCCATCGGCAACGAGCATAACGGTCACGTGCTTTCCCGCCACTTGATAGATCAACCGGTGCGGCTTAAAAAATAGTTGGCGAAATTCGCGATTGCCAAATGCCTCAAGCTCTTTCGGATAGTTGCCCTTGTCGGGAAGCGTCGTTAGCGAACCTGCCGCGTCAAGTATTTTGTCGATGACATCGTGGGCGCGCTCCAGCGAATCGTGTTCCGCAATGTAGTCGGCGATGGCTTCAAGGTCATGCTCCGCATCAGCAGACCACCGGACGATATAGCTCATTCGGCAACTTTTTTGCCTGTCGTTGATTTAGTTTTAAGTCCGGCCTTGATGCGTTTTGTGACTTCGGCATGCGACGATACCTTGCCATCTTCGACTTGCTGTTTGCCCAGTGCAAGAATTTTCAGCAAGGCCAAGGTTTCCTGTGTTGCTTCGTACGTGGCAAGGTCTTGCATCACTGCCTTGGCCTCGCCGTTTTGCGTGATGATGAGCGGCTGACGGTTCTCCTGGAGCTTGTCCAGTACTGCGGCGGCATTGGCTTTCAAGTAACTGATTGGTTTGATCTGGGTTGAGTAACGCATTGGGTCGCCCGGCGAAAAATAGGTGTGGACTGAATATAGACCTTTATCGGTCTTGTGGCAACCGCATTCGCCGATCAATAAGTCAAGCAGTGGCGCGGCTCTCCGGAACTTTTTAACCTGAAAGGCGCGTGGAATCTAGTGTTTTTGGTGTTTTCGCTGGGAAATGCGAGCCTGGCCCCTAGATTTTCACAAAAAAAGCACAAGCTAAATGTGCGCCGGCTTCTTTGCTTTCCTGATCGTGATTTCAACCGTCTTGCCAACCGCCCGCGCCGCTTTCATCAGCGTATCAAGCTGAACCGAAACATTGTCCGGGTCGAGTACGCGATCCAATTGTGAACGGCTGGTCGCCATCAATTCCGCCATCCTGACCTTTGAAATATTGGCCGCCAGCATGCTTTCCTCAATTTGTTCGGCTAGTGCGCGCTTGAGTGCCTTTGCCTGCACCTCCTCGAACATGCCTTCGTCTTTCAGGAAGTCGTCGAAGTTTGAACCAGCATGTGGATTACGTTTTGCCATGTAAATACTCCCTGAGTCGCTTCTCCGCCAATGCAATTTCGCTCGCGGGTGTTTGCTGGGTTTTCTTGATGAAGCCGTGCAACAAAACCATGGTGCCTTCGTCCACCGCAAACAGCGTGCGCGCGATGCGATTGCCTAGCGAGGTACGTACTTCCCAAATAGCGCCGCGCAAATGATCGACACGCGGCTTCCCGATGGGCCATTTATATTGAACGTAGGCAATGTCTTCACCAATCGAGCGGCGATCCTCCTTCAATAGCCCCTTCAGCCATTCGCGAACCGGCTCACTACCGTTGGAGTTAGCGTAGAAAATAGCGTTTAGCCGAGGCGCTGCGGACATATCTGATTGTACCTTATGCGGTACGTTTGTAAAGGCGCGATTTCAACCGCTAACCTCACGCCCCCATGTAATCCTTCTTGCCCACATCCACGCCGTTGTGCCGCAGGATGGCATAGGTGGTGGTGACGTGGAAGAAAAATTGTGGCAGCGCGTAGTGCATCAGGTAGGCGTGGCCGGTGAATTTGCGTTCCTTTGGCGTGCCGGGGCGCAGCACAATCTCGCGGTCTTCCTGGCCTTCGATCTGCGCGGCGGTGAGGCCATCGATAAACGCGATCGATTTGGCCAGATGTGCGTGCAAATCGGCAAAGCTCACTTCATCGTTTGCCGCCGCCGGCACATCCACACCCGCCAGCCGGGCAGATGCACCACGCGCAAATTCGGTTGCGATCTGCACCTGGCGGATCAGCGGAAACATGTCCGGATAAAGCCGCGCCTGCAACAACGCATTCGGCTCTATTTTCTTTTCAGTGGCATGCACCTCCGTCTTGGCGAGGATCGCGCACATGGCGGTGAGCATTTGACGGAAGACGGGGCCGGACGCGGAATAGAGCGTGGTTTGCATGAGGGTTCCTGATGGGGTGGGAGGGTATAGCAGC
>JBKJMK010000011.1:0-16899 GCA_046596005.1 Usitatibacteraceae bacterium
GTCGAAGGCCCGCAGACATCGGCTGAGGTGATGAAAGCCGCGCAAGCATTCGTGAAGAAAATCGACAAGTTACCGCTACCGGTGAAATCCGCCCCCGGATTTCTGGTGAACCGCATCCTCACGCCGTACATGACAGAAGCGCAAGTGATGCTGGAAGAGGGCATTCCTGCGGAGACAATCGATGCCGCCGCGCGTGAGTTCGGCATGCCAATGGGCCCAATCGAGTTGGCTGATACAGTTGGTTTGGACGTGGGGCTCGCCGTCGGCAAGGAACTTGCCAAACCCGGCGGGCCGCAGCCAAAGAAAATCCAGGAATTGGTTGCGGCAAAAAAGCTCGGCAAGAAATCGGGCGAAGGATTTTACAAGTGGGTCAATGGCAAGCCGCAAAAAGTCGAAGGCACCGGCACGGTTGATCTCGCCCCACTGTGGATGCGCATGACACTGCCGGCGGTTAACGAAGCGGTGGCTTGCGTGCGGGAAGGCATTGTCGTCGATGCGGACCTCTGCGATGCCGGTGTAATTTTCGGCACAGGCTTCGCACCGCATCGTGGCGGGCCAATCAATTACTTGCGTGCGGCCGGTAAAGAAAAATTACTTGCAGAAATGAAACTTTTGGAACAAAAGCATGGCGCGCGATTCGCCGCAGATGCTGGCTGGGCTGGACTGTAGCGGTGTCGCGGATCATGACGTTGTGGGAAAAGCTATCGACCAAACCAATGGGCAAATGGGTTTTTGGGAAAATCGTTTGCCGGAACGTCCCGTATTTTTCTACAATCAGGCCGAGCTTCGAGGAATTCAGGCCGGGTTTCTCGCGCGTGAGCATGAAAAAGCGGCGTGCCGTTGAGAACCACATCGCCACCGTTCACGCAATTGCCGCGTGCAATCTGGCGGAGTGTGGCGCCGGCACACTGATGGAGGCAAGCTTGCCGTCAACGATGCGTTGGCTGCCTAAAGCGATGAACGTCCAGTACCTCAAGAAATGCGAAACCGACTTGACGGCAGAATGCACTGCTGCCGACTTTGGCGAAGGAGTCGCGCGCGACGTGATCGTGAAGGTGGATGTTAAAGACACCAACGGTAATATCGTCGTGCACGCCGACATCACCATGTATGTGAGCCCGCGCCAAAAAATTTCGTAGCCGGCGTGCCACGCCAAAATCAAATTGATCATCACTGCGGGATACACGGTGGGAAAAAATCGGGGAGAAATCATGCGGGATGTTGCTTTGGGAGGTACTTTTACGCCACCGACACATTGCCATCGTTACCCGAATCGCACTTGGCTGTCCGCAATGACAGCAGATGGTGCAAGAAATTCGGCTTTTCGAAGCCGAAATCCTTGCCATCAAACGCTCCGGGTAGTTACAAAAGGAGCGATCCCGGTTACCTCTACATCCATCGTGGCACCGAAGCGCGTTCGCGTTTTGGCTGCCGCCACTGCAGCTGGAGACGCCCGATGAGCGCTGGGAGCCTCACGCTGCGAAACCGTATAATTCAGCGTAATGTCATCGCAACGCGGTTGACCACGCCGCGCGCCTTGACTGCCAGTGATGATTGCATTTTGTCACTGCGAAAAAACGGGGAGACTCATTTGGCAGAATCATCGATCCTGCAAAACCGGCGCGGCACACGCTATCTGATGTTTGATGACACCGCGACGATTGCGGATATCTTTGCACTGCGTTGTCGTACTTCGCCCAACGCGCCAGCCTATCGGCAATTCGACAGTGGAAGCAAAGAGTGGGTTGGCGTCAACTGGCGCGAAGTCGGTGACAGAGTGGCGCGCATGCGGGAGGGTTTCCGCCGGGAGGCTTTGCAGCCGGGCGAACGCGTGGCCGTCATGCTAAAGAACAGCATTCATTGGGTAGTCGCCGATCAGGGCGCGTTTGCGCACGGCCTCGTGACGGTGCCGTTATTTGTCGATGACCGTCCGGACAACGTGGCATTTATCCTGAATGACGCGAACGTCAAGTTGATCCTGATCGACGGAGAAGATCACTGGAAGCGATTGAAAACGGTCCGCGAGCAGTTGGGATCCCTGCAGCGCATTCTGACGGTGAAACCCGTCGTTGATGCCGATGAAGCGCGATTGACATTGCTGGCCGACTGGTTACCCGCAGCGGCGGATAATTTTGATCGGCCAGCGGTTAAAGGCAGTGATCTCGCAACCATTGTGTACACCAGCGGCACCACAGGAAAGCCGAAAGGCGTGATGCTTTCTCATCGCAATATTTTGTCGAATGTTCAATCGGGTCTTGCGGTGTATGACGTTTTTGCCGAGGACGTATTTCTTTCATTCCTGCCGTTGTCGCATATGTTTGAACGGACTGCAGACTACTACCTCAATGTGGTGTCGGGTGCTTCGGTGGTTTTTTCGCGCTCGATTCCGCAATTGGCCGAGGATTTCCGAATCGTCCAGCCGACGATCATTTTTTCAGTGCCGCGAATTTATGAGCGCTTTCTGGCTGCCATCAACGATCAACTCAGGAAGTCCTCGCCGATCAAGCGACAATTATTTGATCTGGCCGTCGATGTTGGCTGGGACCGGTTTGAGTACCAGAATGGCCGCGGTCCGTGGAAGGTTTCGTTCCTGCTCTGGCCGGTGCTGAAAAAACTCGTTGCCGACAAATTGCTGTCGCGGTTTGGCGGCAAGCTTCGTTTCGCGGTCGCCGGCGGTGCGGCCCTCTCGCCATCGGTTTCGAAGGTTTTTGTTGGCCTTGGCCTGCCGATTTGCCAAGGCTATGGATTGACCGAAGCTTCGCCGCTGCTGGCGGTCAATCTGCTCGACCGAAACGAGCCGAGTTCCGTCGGTCCTGTTGTTCCCGGTGTGCAAACGCGGATCGGCGATAACGGTGTCTTGTTTGCGCGTGGCCCCAACATCATGATGGGCTACTGGAACAATCCCGAAGCGACACGCGCGGTACTATCTGAAGACGGCTGGCTTAACACCGGCGACCAGGTGAGGATTGATGAGCACGGGTTCATCCATATCACCGGCCGCATCAAGGAAATCATCGTCATGGGCAACGGTGAAAAAGTGCCACCGGTGGATATGGAAATGGCTATCCAGCTCGACCCGCTGTTTGAGCAAGTGCTGGTCTATGGCGAAGCGAAACCCTACTTGTCAGCCATCGTGGTGCTCAATGACGAAGAGTGGGGACGTGTGGCCATTGATGCCAAGCTCGATCCGAAGCTCGAAGGCGAAGGAAAAGCCAAGACGGAGAAATTTCTGGTGCAGCGAATCTGCAAGCAGATCAAGGGATTTCCGGGCTATGCGCTGGTGCGCAAAGTCGCGGTGACACGTGAAAAATGGACCATCGATAATGGCATGATCACGCCGACACTTAAACTGAAACGCAACGCGATTTTCAAAAAATACGCGAATGCGATCGACGATATGTACAAGGGGCATGTGTTGTGACTGAAGCGACCAACGAAGAGTTTTGTGAAATAACCCATTTGCCACAGGATCGGCAACCCGTCATTCGCATCATCCCGATGCCAGCTGATACCAACGCGCACGGCACGATTTTTGGTGGCTGGGTGATGGCGCAGGTTGATCTCGCCGGCAGCGTTCCGGCAACGGTGCGCGCACGAGGCAAAGTGGTGACAGTGTCTGTGAATTCGTTTCAGTTCAAACAGCCAGTGCTGGTTGGTGACCTGGTTAGTTTTTACGCCGACGTCGTGAGGGTCGGGCGCACGTCTCTTACGGTCGATGTAGAGGTCTATGCGCAACGCCAGCGGTTCGGTGCCGAGGTGGTGAAGGTAACGGAAGCGCAGTTGACGTATGTGGCCGTGGACGACCAGAGGAAGCCGCGTGCGGTGCCGACGGATTGACGATGCTGCGTAGCACAAATAAACAAACGCTAGCACTGGCAAGCCTTCCAAGGCCTTATAGGCTTGAGATCCGCGCCAATGCTAGTGTTCAGACAATAGTTTCTTCGTAAAACCAGGAGCCTCAAGTGAGCAATTTCCATATCAAGAAAGTCGCCGTCCTCGGTGCAGGCGTGATGGGTGCACAAATCGCGGCGCACCTCACCAACGCAAACGTCAAAGCCATTTTGTTTGATCTGCCCGCAAAGGAAGGCCCGAAGAACGGCATCGTGCTGAAAGCCATTGACGGCATGGCGAAGCTTCAACCCGCCCCCTTCGCCAGCAAAGCGCGTGCCTCGCAAATCACACCAGCCAACTACGACGACAATCTCGAATGGCTGCGCGATTGCGATTTGATCATCGAGGCCATTTCAGAGCGCATGGACTGGAAGAAATCGTTGTATGAAAAAGTAGCGCCGTTCATGCGAGCAGATGCAATTTTTGCGTCCAACACGTCCGGATTGTCGATCACCGAATTATCAAAGGTTTTTCCGGAAGCGCTGCGTCATCGCTTCTGCGGCGTGCATTTTTTCAATCCGCCACGCTACATGAAGCTAGTCGAGCTGATTCCAACGCCCGATACTGAACCCGTCATTCTTGATACGCTCGAAACGTTTCTGGTCACAACGATCGGCAAAGGCGTAATCCGTGCCAATGACACACCCAATTTTGTCGCCAACCGCATCGGTGTGTTTTCGATTGCGGCGACCATGCATCACACGATGCAATTCAAGTTGGGTTTTGACGAAGTCGATGCGCTCACCGGGCCCGCAATTGGCCGCGCCAAGAGCGCTACTTATCGTACTGCCGACGTGGTCGGTCTTGACACGCTCGCGCATACCTTTAAAACCATGGACGACAATCTGCCGAATGATCCATGGCACAAGTATTACGCCGTGCCGCCATTTCTGAAAGCGTTGATCGAGAAAGGCGCGCTTGGACAGAAAACAAAAGCGGGCTTCTTCACAAAAAAGGGTAAAGATATTCTGGTGGTCGATCTCGCCAAGCAGGATTACCGCGCGTCCGAAGGCAAGGTGGCAGATGATGTCGCTGCGATTTTGAAGATCAGAAACCCCGCCGAACAATTCGCCGCCCTTCGTTCCAGTGCGCATCCACAGGCCCAATTTCTCTGGGCGATTTATCGCGACGTGTTCCATTACATTGCCGTGCATCTTGGTGATGTCGCCAGTTCTGCGCGCGACATCGATTTTGCGATCCGCTGGGGCTTCGGCTGGAAAATGGGACCGTTTGAAACCTGGCAGGCTGCAGGCTGGGAGCAGGTTGCAAAATGGATCGGCGAAGATATCGCCGCTGGAAAGACGATGTCGAATGCGCCGCTGCCGACATGGGTGACCGATGGCCCAGTAAGGCAAATGCGCGGCGTTCATTCCAACGAGGGATCTTTTTCAGCCAAGACCGGCAAGATGGTTGCTCGCTCGACGCTCTCCGTATACCAGCGTCAACTTTATCCGGAGCTGTTGCTCGGTGAAAAAGCCGGGAACGGCACAACGATTTTCGAAACAGATGCCGTACGCATGTGGACCACCAAAGGCCACGATGACATCGCCATTGTTTCATTCAAAACAAAAATGCATTCCATCGGCAGCGATGTGCTCGAAGGCTTGAACAAAGCCATCGACGAGGCCGAAGCCAATTACAAGGCGCTGGTGATCTGGCAAACCGAGCCACCATATGCAGCAGGTGCAAATCTGGTGAAAGCATTGGAAGCGCTGAAGCTCGGACAGTTCGATGAATTCGAAGCGATGGTGGCCAGATTTCAGGCAACCTCGCAACGCATTAAATACAGCATGATTCCGGTGGTCTCTGCGGTCGATGGCATGGCATTGGGGGGCGGCTGTGAGTTCCAAATGCATTCGGATCGCGTAGTGGCCACATTGGAAAGCTACATAGGCCTGGTCGAAGTAGGTGTTGGCCTGCTACCCGCCGGCGGTGGCCTCAAGGAAATGGCCTTGCGGGCTGCGCTCGCCGCCAATGGAGGCGATTTATTACCCGCGATTCAGAAGAGTTTCAAACTTGCGGCGATGGCTGAGGTTTCCAAGAGTGCGTTGGAGGCAAAGGAGATGGGCCATATGCGCTGGCGCGATACCATCATTTTCAATCGCGATGAGCTTCTGTTCGTGGCACTCGAAACCGCACGTGCGATGGCGAATTCCAGCTATCGTCCGCCGCTGGCACCGGCGTCTTTTCCCGTGGCGGGCAACACCGGTATCGCAACGCTGAAAATGATGCTCATCAACATGAAAGAAGGCGGCTTCATTTCGGATCACGATTACGACATCAGTTCACGGATCGCAGCGTGTTTGTGCGGTGGCGAAGTTGAGCCCGGGTCGATGGTCGATGAGAACTGGATGCTGGCGCTGGAGCGCAAGCACTTCTGTGAGCTGGCGAAGACAGAAAAGACCCAGGCGCGGATCGAATTCATGTTGAAAAACGGTAAACCACTGCGCAATTAGGCGCCACTGATTGGAGAATTAAAATGCAAAAGCAAATTCAGGAAGCCTATATCGTCGCTGCCGTCCGCACCCCGGTCGGCAAAGCCCCGCGGGGCATGTTTAAAAACGTCCGCCCCGATGACATGCTCGCGCACGTATTGCGCGGCGTCATTGGACACGTACCAGGGCTCGACCCGAACGATATCGGTGACGTTGTCGTCGGCTGCGCGATGCCGGAGGGGGAACAGGGCATGAATGTGGCACGGATCGGTGTATTGCTGGCGAACCTGCCGGATGGCGTGCCGGCTGTAACCATCAATCGCTTTTGTGCGTCAGGCCTGCAGGCGATTAGCATGGCGGCTGACCGCATTCGCACCGGCGACGATGATGTTGTCATCGCAGCGGGAACGGAGAGTATGTCGATGGTGCCGATGATGGGCAACAAGATCGCACTGAATCAAAGCGTATTTACCAGCAACGAACACGTCGCCATTGCCTACGGAATGGGGATTACGGCAGAGAACGTCGCCAGGCAGTGGAAGGTGACGCGCGAAGAGCAGGATGCGTTCGCGGTGGCCTCGCACATGAAAGCATCGAAGGCAATTGCAGCGGGTGGCTTCAAGGATGAAATTCTCGCTTATGAAATTGACTCGGCGATGCCGGACTTGATGAGCGGGACGATCAAACACAAAAAGAGAATGGCCGACACTGACGAAGGCCCACGCGCAGACTCCACGCTGGAATCACTCGCAAAACTGCGCACGGTATTTGCGGCGCGTGGCAGCGTGACGGCCGGCAATTCCTCACAGATGTCAGATGGTGCGGGTGCGGTGCTGCTGATGAGCGAGAAGGCGCTGAAAAAATACAATGTACAACCAATTGCACGTTTTGTTTCATTCGCCGTGGCCGGTGTGCCGCCGGAAATCATGGGCATCGGTCCGATCAAGGCGATTCCGAAAGTGCTTTCGCAGGCAGGCATCAAGGCCGACGATCTCGACTGGATCGAACTCAACGAAGCGTTCGCAGCGCAAGCGCTGGCGGTCATCAAGGAACTCGGATTGAACCCGGACAAGATCAACCCGCAGGGCGGTGCCATTGCGCTTGGTCACCCGCTGGGCGCAACCGGGGCGATCCGCGCTGCGACGCTCGTGCACGGCATGCGCCGAAACAAGCAGAAGTGGGGAATGGTCACGATGTGCATTGGCACGGGAATGGGCGCAGCAGGATTGTTCGAATCACTTTGATCGCGCGCGTTGCATAAAAACAACGGTACGTTGGAGGCTGAATTCGAGCAGAAGTAGAGTCATAAAACTATTTTCTGCTAGGACAATAGCGTTGCTACGTGGTGTTTTCGTTCTAATCGTCTTCGCCGTCATTTTTTACGCTGCACCGCACCATCCGTAATTTGCTTATAGATAAACAAATTCCTGTAAAGTAATTCCAAAGACGGTGATCTCGGCGTAAATAGGGGTAACTAGTTGTTAAGCCATCACCGAAAACAAGTTTAAATACCATTATCGAGGAGAGCACCAAATGAGGAATTTAACCAAGCGCGCTCGTGCACTTTCGCCAGCCCTGAAATCATCAACGCTGGCCGTCGCACTGGCGCTTGCAGGCGCTGCCAATGCGACGCAGTTCAACTATGACAATGGTTTCAGTGGCAGCTTTGATTCAACGTTCTCGTATGGCATTTCAGTGCGTGCGGAAAAGCAGAGCAAGACGTTGATTGGTATTGCCAACGGCGGTGTGTCGCGTTCCGTCAATGAAGACGATGGCAATCAGGCCTACAATAAAAATCGTCCATTCTCGCAAGTGTTAAAGGGCACCCACGAACTCTCCGGCAAGTACGATGGATGGAGCATGCTGGTGCGCGGCTCGTATTTTGTCGATACGGAAGCAAGAGGCGCCAGCAATCTCGGCCCGATCGGCCGTGATCGCCTTGCGCAGGATGCAAAGATTCTGGATGCCTTCGTCGCCCGTACATTTCAATTTGGCGAGAAGAACATCAACGTTCGTGCCGGTCGTCAGGTAATTTCCTGGGGCGAGTCGACATTTATCCCGAACGGTATCAATATCATTAACGCCGTGGACGTGTCCAAGTTACGCACCCCAGGCTCGGAACTTAAAGAAGCATTCATCCCGACCAGCACGCTGTTTGCGTCATTTGAGCTCACCAAGCAGGCCAGTCTGGAAACTTTTGTGCTCTTCAACCACGACACGTTCAAGCTCGATCCGCGCGGATCGTACTTCAGCAGCAACGACACTGCGTCCGATGATTCCACCGAGTTGATCTTCAGTTTCGGTCGCCGCAAGGACCTGACTGGTGGTCGCCGGGTAGGTAACCTCATACCACCAACGTCTCCCGCATTTGCAACGACACAAGCACTGGGTTATGGCCCATTTGATCCCGCCGCTGCGGTATGGGCGCCACGCAAGCCGGATCGCAATCCGCGGGACACCGGCCAATACGGTGCCGCATTCCGTTATCTGGCAACGGAATTGAACAATACTGAATTCGGCGCTTATTTCGTGAACTACCATAGCCGCACCCCGGTGCTCTCCGGGGTGAGAGGAACGCCAACTTCCATCGTGACCGGCGGACCGTTGGCTGGAGCCGTTGGACACACGGGTACGGCCAGTTATTTTGTCGAGTACCCGTCGGATATCAAAATGTACGGCTTCTCATTTAACACGCAGGGCCCCGCCGGTGTTGCGTTGCAAGGCGAAGTCTCCTATCGCCCCAATCAACCCTTGCAACTAGCGAGCGCCGAAGTGGTCCTTGCTGCGGTCGGTTTACCCAACTTGCTTACCGGATTTGCCACGATCCCCGGAACAGTTAGTGCGACAGCCCCGTTTGGCGCGTCAGCGGCATTTTTCGTGCCTGCGGGCACCGAGATAACCGGATGGCGGCGCGTCAAGCAAACACAGTTCCAGATGACTGGCACCAAGTCCTTCCCGAACGTGCTCGGTGCCTCTCAGGGCGTGGTGGTCGGTGAAGTCGGCTATACCAGATACAACGGCCTTACCAATGGCCTTAAGTTTAGCGGGCCTGGCACCGGGCTACCGGTAACCGCGCAAGGTGCCGTTGCAGGCCAGGCGGGATCGGTTCAAACCGACGGTTTTGTGACTGAAAATTCCTGGGGCTACCGGTTGGTTGGTCGACTTGAGTTTCCGAACGCGCTTTTCGGCGGTAACCTGGCGCCGCGTGCGGCCTTCAGTCACGACGTTAAAGGCGTGTCGCAGACGTTTAACCAAGGTGTCAAATCGATCTCACTCGGCACCAATCTGGAATTTCAACGGCGCTTGAGCTTCGACTTCTCTTACAACATGTTCTTCGGCGGACGCGTTTACTGCGGTACTGACCAAATCACCAACGCGGGACAGACTGCACTTGGCGCCCAGATCAATGGTGTCGCCGCGTTGGGCATTGCACCGCAGGGTGCGGGTTTCTGTTCCAATGCCAATCCGATCAGGGACCGTGATTTCTACTCGTTCTCGGTTGCCTACTCGTTCTAGCCCAAGTTCAGGACAGCCCGCCGACCTCGAAGTGACAGCGTCGGCGGACTAACCACCTTTCACGTTAGACCATTGCTACAGACTTTGGCTGGCGTTGGAAATCAGCATTTTTGTAAAGTATGACGATAACTATCTGGAGGAAACATGAACGTGAAACGATTGACGATGTTGGCATCGGCGACGCTGGGAGCCTTGACTATTTCTGTCGGTGCCTTCGCCCAGCTTGCCGCAGGCGACCTGGCAAAGCTCGGCACAACGCTGACGCCCATGGGTGCGGAAAAAGCCGGCAACACAGCAGGCACCATCCCCGCGTGGGATGGCGGTATTACCAAGGTGCCCGCAGGGTTGGGGTTCAAAACCGGCGGTACCTATCCTGATCCATTCCCGGCTGACAAACCGTTGTTTACGATTACCGCTGCGACAGCAGACAAGTACAAAGACAATCTCTCGCCCGGCCAAATGGCGATGTTGAAGCAATACCCAACCTACAAGCTGAACGTCTTCACGACCCGTCGTACGGCAGCGTATCCCGAAGGACACTACAAGGAAACCAAAGAGTGTGCTGCCAAGGCCACACTCGCAGCGGGCGGTAACGGCGTCGTCGGTTGCACCGGCGGCACTCCTTTTCCTATCCCCAAGAACGGCAATGAAGCGATCTGGAACATGATCCTTCACTACAAGGGCGATACCTTCGCGCAACACTGGGCACAGGCGGCAGTTACAGCGAGCGGTGATTTTGCACTTGTGAAATTTGAGTACGAATACGACCTTTCCTACGGTAATCTTTCGAAGCCCGTTGCGCAGCGCGAAAACAATAAAATCCTGAATTACTTGCAGGTGACTACGGCACCGGCGCGACTCGCGGGGCAGATTTTATTGGTGCACGAAACAGTTGATCAGGCAAAAGAGCCGCGCTCCGCGTGGACCTATAACCCTGGACAACGACGCGTTCGCCTCGCGCCAAACGTCGCCTATGACAATCCCGGTACCGCTGCCGATGGACTGCGTACCAACGACGATTTCGGCATGTTCAACGGTGCGACCGATCGCTACGATTGGAAACTGATTGGCAAAAAAGAAATGTACATCCCGTACAACTCCTATCGCCTGTCAGACCCGAAACTAAAATACAGCGATCAGTTGCGTCCTGGGCACATCAATCAGGATCTGGCGCGCTATGAGCTGCACCGCGTTTGGGTGGTCGATGCGACCTTGAAACCAGGCACCTCGCACATCTACGCACGTCGGACGTTTTATATCGACGAAGATAGCTGGAACGTGATCATGATTGACAAGTACGATAGCCGCGGACAATTGTGGCGTTTCTCCGAGCAGCACAGCGAGAGCTGGTACGACGTCCCAATGTGGTTTGGCACGGTTGAAGTGCATCACGACCTCCAGTCGCGCCGCTATATCGCGATGGGCCTGCGCTCGGAAGAGAAAGTGATTTACCAGCCGATCAAGCGCTCCCCTGCCGATTACACGCCACAAAACCTGCGCAATCTGGGTACGCGTTGATTGGAAGTTGAAGGCATAGCGCATCTCATGTGGTAAAAATTCGGGGACAATCAATTTGTCCCCGAATTTTTTCTGGAGATACTTCTCGAGCTGGAGCCACGCATACGGTTTAGTTGCAGCAATTGACTCTACGGCATCCCCCTCATCGTCGCTCATTGTTTGTCGAGGCTGTGTTCACATGAAAAAATCCATCGCATTTAACGTCTTTGTGGCGGGCTTGGCGTTGATAGCAGGCTTGACGTTTGAAGTGCACGCACAGACCAATCTCGCCGTGATGCCAGCTTCGGGGCCTTTGTCCAAGCAGACGATGTCTCGTTTGTTATTGACCGATGCTGCACGCGCCGGCAATCGCGTTGTGGCAGTAGGTGATCGTGGTTATATCGTCTATTCCGACAATAACGGCGCGTCGTGGCAACGCGCCAAGACCCCGCCGAATACCCCGCTGCTCACGGCGGTGTTTTTTCTCGATGACAAAACCGGTTGGGCGGTAGGGCACGACAGCATGATTCTCACATCCACGGATCAGGGTGCTTCCTGGACCAAGGCTTTCTCCGCAGCGGACGAGCAAAAGCCCTTGATGGACGTCACGTTCGTCGATGCGAACACCGGCTTCGCAGTCGGTGCCTATGGTGCTTTCTACGCCACCACCGACGGCGGCAAGACATGGACTTCGCGCAAGTTGCTGGAAAGCGCCAAGGTCGCGGCACCAGTCGTTGCGCCCCAAAAAGGGAAGTACCAAAGCGTGGGTGCTGGCAAGGCTGTTGACGCTGGCACCGACAATAAAGCCGACGGAAAAGGCGGCGACGAAGATAAACACATCAACGCCATCGCCAAACTTGGCGAGAATAAACTTTTTGTCGCCGGTGAAGCGGGCATGCTCGCCAAATCCAATGATGGTGGAAAGACCTGGGTGAAGATCGTGTCTCCGTACAAAGGCTCGTTCTTCGGCGCGATTCAGGCGCAGGACGGTGCGGTGCTGATCTACGGTCTGCGCGGCAGAATTTATCGCAGCACCGATGCGTCCTTGAATAACTGGAAGCTGATCCCAAACAAGACGGTTGCGTCGCTAATGGGTGCGACCCGACTGCCCGACGGCGCGCTGGTGCTGGCGGGTCTTTCAGGAACGGTTCTGGTATCACGCGATAATGGCGAGACATTCGCGCTGCTGCCCACTGGTTCAACCAAGGCGCTTTCCGCACCGTTGTTGGGTGCGCCAAACGCCTTGCTGCTGATTGGTGAAGCCGGGGTGCGAGATGTCCCCTTGATAATGGCCTCCCCGGCATCCGCTATGCCCGCGACGATCCCGGCCAAACAATAAACCGCCGCCGAATTTTCCCTGACGTCACCCGCAGACTCACCAATCGAGCGCACCATGAACGTACAAAAACTGATTGAAAAACTTTCGGCGATCATTTTCAACAATCGCAAGATTTGGCTGATTGTGTTCGCAATTCTTACCGCAGGCTTCGCGATTTCCGCCAGCCAGTTAAAGGTCGATGCCGGCTTCAATAAAATGGTGCCGTTGAAGCACCCGTACATGAAAGTGTACAAAGAGTATGAAACCGTTTTTGGCGGTGCCAATCGTATCGCCATCGCGCTGGTGCAAAAACAGGGCGACATCTACAACCCGGAGTTCATGGCCAAATTGAAGGCCCTGACCAACGACATTCTGGTGCTTGAAGGCGTCGATAAACCCAGCGTTCGATCGCTGTTCACACCGAACACAAGATTCATCGAGGTCGTTGAGGAAGGATTCGCCGGCGGCAACGTCATTCCCGCGACCTTCCAGGGAACGCCGGCAGACATGATCGTCGTGCGTGGCAACGTGCAAAAATCCAATGAAATCGGCCGAACCGTTGCAACCGATTTCACTGGAGCGCTCGTGATGGCCGGTCTGCTGGAAGCTATCCCAAAGGACGGTGGCCGCGTGGAGAAGCTCAATTACTTTGAGCTATCGAACAAGCTCGACGAATTACGCGCCAAGTACGAAGGGCCAAACCACACTGTTCACATCATCGGTTTTGCCAAAGCGGTAGGCGATATTTCTGCCGGCGCGCGTGGCGTGATCATGTTTTTCCTGATCGCGTTCATTATCACTGCGGTGTTGATGCTGTGGTTTGTGAAGGATTTGAAACTGACGCTGGTCGCCCTGGTGGTTGCAATGATGCCGGTACTGTGGCTGTTGGGCACATTGCCCATCATCGGTTTTGGCATCGATCCGCTGTCGATTCTGGTGCCGTTCCTGATATTTTCCATCGGTGTTTCTCACGCCGTACAAATGACCAAATCGTGGGAGCACGAGGTCATTAGTGGGGCCGATAGTCTGACTGCGGCTAAACATTCGTTCGCCACCATATTCATACCCGGCACGCTGGCGCTGGTCACCAACGTACTCGGTTTTGCCGTGATTATGCTGATCCCAATCGACATCGTACGCGAGCTCGGTATTACCGCCTCGCTCGGCGTGGCGTGGATGATCGTTACAAATAAAATGTTGTTACCGATCCTGCTGTCGTATTTGAGCATGTCGAAGAAAGCGCTTGGCCAAGGGGTAACGCAGGAACATCGCGTTGAGCGGATTTGGCATGCGGCTTCGGGGTGTGTGCAAAAAAAGCGCGCCGCCGTAATCGTCGCGGTTTCGGTCGTTGTGCTGGCGCTGGGTTTGTGGAAAGCCCACGATCTGAAAGTGGGTGACTACGGTTCAGGCGTGCCTGAACTGCGCGCGACCTCACGTTACAACATGGATAACGCCGTCATCGTGCAGAAATTTGCGGTGGGTGTGAATACCCTCGGCGTGGTGGCGCAGACCAAAGGCGTACAGGGTGCATGCACCAACTACGACATCATGTCGAGTATCGAGAAATTCGACTGGTATATGCAAAACGTCGAAGGCACGCAGTCAGTGATTTCGCTGCCGGGACTAGCCAGGAACATTAACGCCGGTTTCAACGAAGGCAACCTGAAGTGGCGCCAGCTGCCACGCGAAGCCACGATGATGGCGCAAAGCGTCACACCAATCGACACCGCGACGGGTCTCCTGAATCCAGACTGTTCGGCCATGCAGGTGCTGATTAACACCACCGACCAGCAGGGCGATACGTTGAAGCGCCTCGTCAGCGAGGCAAAAAACATTAGCAAGGAAATCAACAGTGACAAGCTCGAATTCAAGCTAGCCACCGGCAACATGGGTGTCGCTGCGGCGACCAACGAAGCTGTCGACAGTGCGCGCTACGAGATGCACGCCGCTATTTTTGGTGCGTTGCTGCTGATGTGCTGGGCCACGTTCAGGAGCCTCCGGGCCACCCTTTGCATCCTGATTCCGCTGGCCATTGTGTCCATCTTGTGTGAGGCGCTGATGCCGTTGCTGGGCATAGGACTCAAGGTCTCGACGTTGCCGGTTATTGCTCTCGGCGTCGGCGTCGGCGTGGACTACGGAATTTACTTGTTTGATCGCCTCGAAGTGCATCTGGAAGAGGGCATGGATCTCGGCGCGGCGTTCTTCGAGGCACTCAAGGAGCGTGGTGCCGCCATGGTCTTTACCGCGGTCACCATGACGCTTGGCGTCGGCACGTGGGCGATGTCGGCGCTGAAATTCCAGGCAGATATGGGCGTGCTGCTCGCATTCATGTTCTTTCTGAACATGCTCGGTGCCATCTTCCTGTTGCCGGCGCTGGCTACTTTCCTGCTGAAGCCACACAAGAAGCTGACCTGACAAAAATCAATGCGCCTGTTTCGAGGCGTATATTCAGCGGCGAGAAATATGCAAACACTACCACTGGTGCGCATTTCGGGGCATAAATCTGCCAGAGTGCACGCCAGTGCTTGTATTATCTATTTGGGAACTTCTATTAACCTCAAAAGTTCGTCATTCCAGCGTAGGCTGGAATCCAGTCCATCGTATTTTCAAGCACTTGGACGGACTGGATCCCAGCCTGCGCTGGGACGACGGGGTTATTAGAAGTTCCCATTTTGTAGATCATTCGGCACTTGCCGCTTCTGCTTTCGGCGCGCGCCGCAACTTGGCAGCAAGTCGCTTGACGAGACCCTCGGCGTCGTCGACATAAGTGTAGACCGCCGGTACCACCAATAAGCTGAGCAAGGTCGAGGTGACCAGCCCGCCGATGACGGCGACGGCCATTGGTGAGCGGAACGATGGATCTACGCCAAAGCCAAGCGCGATGGGAAGCATACCAAAGCCCATCGCCAGTGTGGTCATGATGATCGGCCGCGCACGCTTGTGGCAGGCGTCGATCAGCGCGTCGAAGCGATTGAGACCATGATCGCGTCGCGCGACGATGGCATACTCGACCAGCAGGATCGAATTTTTGGTCACGACGCCCATCAGCATCAGCAAGCCGATCAGCGACGGCATCGAAAAACTTTTGCCCGTCAACAGTAGCAGGATGAAGGCACCGCCGATGGAGAGCGGCAAAGCCGCCAGAATCGTCATCGGCTGCATGAAGTCCTTGAAAAGCAACACCAGCACCGCGAAGATGCACAGAACGCCGATGACCATCGCCAACCCGAAGCTTGCGAATAATTCCTCCATCATTTGCGTGTCGCCAAGTTCCGCCTGTCGAACCGATGGGGGCAGATTTTTCATCGTCGGCAGCTTCATGGCCTCTGCATATACATCGCCGAGTTCACGCAAGCCAAGTTCGACGTCGAAGGTCACCTGGCGGTTGCGATCGAGCCGGTCAATCTGCGCCGGACCCGAATCCATTGTCACCGCCGCCACCTGGCTCAACATGATCACGCCTCCCTTGCCGGGAATTTGCAATCGTTCTATCGCTGCCAGATCGGCGCGCGACGTATCGGGCAGTTTTACGCGGATCGGGATTTGCCGCTCGGCAAGATTGAACTTGGGCAGGTTCTGGCTGTAATCACCGGCGGTGGCGATGCGCACCGTCTCGCCAATGATGGCGGCCGAAATACCCAGGTCAGCGGCGCGGGCAAAATCAGGTCGCACAATGATTTCCGGCCTGACCAGGCTGGCGGTAGATGACACATTTCCCACACCCTGCAACGTACGCAGGTCGCGTTCCAGGTCGCGGGCGGCATTGAGCAATGCCTCCGGGTTTTCACTTTGCAAAACCAGTTGCATTTTTACGCCGGTATCCTGCGGTCCCACGGTCAGGCGCACGCCCGGTTGATCGGCCAGGCGAGCACGGATTTCAGTTTCCACCGCCTGTTGGTTGCGGTCGCGGTCATTGCGATGCACCAGCGTAACGGTGAGCGCCGCCTTGCGCGCTTCGGCCGCCACGCCAATGGCGAACGCATCACCGGACACACCACCACCGACGGAACTGAAGACGTGCTTCACCTCTTTAACGGTTATCACTGCCGCGCGCGCGCGCTCAGCGGCCGCAAACGTTTCTTTCAGCGTGCTGCCCGGTGGCAATTCGATATTGACGAATGTCTGCGCGCGGTCGGCCGCTGGTACAAAGCCTTTGGGTAGTAGCGGGATCAATGACAGCGATCCGGCAAAAAACAGCGCCGATGCGATTGCGGTCAGGTTGCGATGACGGATACACCAACT